>JANLSA010000377.1:0-25045 GCA_031362085.1 Bacteroidota bacterium
GGCTTTATAAAAACGGGGGCAACCGGGGTATAAAGATTGTAACGATGAGAAAGTAAAGTCACATCTTCCGGAACACTAATTTGAAGACTGTTTAAATCTACATTTGTTCCCAATTGATTTATCACAATCACTTTTGTATGATTGTTAATTCTGATTTTTGATTGATGGGTAAGTTCGGCGCCATAACCAAAATACACGGTGGCATTGGAAATTTCAGCTTCGCCACTGGCGGTATCGCCTGAATTTTGTGCTTTTACATTTATAACAGCTAATAGACCCAAGGCGAAAAATAGTTTCTGCATAATATTTATTTTTTATGAGGATGCAGCCGAAAGAATAATTACATAAACAGTTCCCTATTTTTGTCACCTCCCGGCAAACTGGGATCATTCATGGCTAAAACAAAGACAGAAGACACTCCATTAATGCAGCAGCACAAGGCTATTAAACAAAAATATCCGGATGCAATTCTGCTTTTTCGTGTGGGTGATTTTTATGAAACCTTTGGCTCGGATGCCGTGATTACATCACAAGTGCTGGGTATTACACTTACCAAACGGAATAATGGTGATGCATCGTCCTCTCAATTAGCCGGGTTTCCTTATCATGCACTCGATACGTATTTACATAAATTGGTAAAGGCCGGTTATCGGGTTGCTATATGTGATCAACTCGAAGATCCAAAACTTGCAAAAGGAATTGTAAAACGGGGAGTAACGGAAATGGTAACACCCGGTACTGCCACCAACGATAAATTGCTCGAACATCACAGCAATAATTTTTTAGCCGGAATCCATTTTGGTGAAAACGATCAATATGGTTTAGCCTTTCTCGATATTTCTACCGGGGAATTTTTTATAGCGGAAGGTGACCGGGAGTATGCGGATAAATTAATTCAGGGATTTAAACCCGCCGAAGTTGTTTTTCAACGACACAAGCAAAAATTGTTTAAAGAAAATTTTGGTTTAAAAACGTACAGCTACACATTAGATGAATGGGTATTTACTGAGGCCTATTCAGAAGATTTGTTACTGAAACATTTTCAAACTCATTCGTTAAAGGGTTTTGGTGTGGATGATGAAAAAAAAGGATTGATTGCCGCCGGTGCCATTCTTCATTATTTAAAAGAAACGGAACATCCCAATCTTCAGCATATCACTTCGCTTCAGCGGATAGATCGGGATGATTTTTTATGGATGGACCGGTTTACGATAAGAAATCTGGAATTAATAGTTGGTAATTCTGAAGGAAACCATACGCTTTTATCCGTACTGGATAATACGGCATCACCGATGGGTGCAAGATTATTAAAACGCTGGATCGTATTTCCTTTAAAAAATATTCAGAAAATAAATGAGCGGCTTGATACGGTGGAATTTTTTATAAAAGAAACGGATCTGCGTAATAAAATTTCGCAACATATCCGTCAATGCGGCGATATTGAACGATTGGTTTCAAAAATTCCTTTGAAAAAAATTAATCCCAGGGAAGTTTTGCAATTAGCAAGAGGTTTGAAACAAGTGGAAATTATCAAACAACTTTGTTTAAGCAGTTCCAATGAATATTTAAAACGCCTGGGCGATGCGTTAAACCCCTGTCCTTATATTGCAGAAAAAATTTTTAAAGAAATAATTGACAATCCTCCGGCATTAGTTATGAAAGGCGGAATGATTAATAGCGGCATCAGTAACGAGCTGGATGAACTGCGTACGATTTCTCATAGTGGCAAAAACTATTTGGTACAGTTACAACAAAAAGAAGCAGCCGCAACGGGAATCAGTTCTTTAAAGATTGGATTTAATAATGTGTTTGGTTATTATCTTGAGGTTACGCATCTACATAAAAATAAAGTACCGGCTGAATGGATGCGCAAACAAACGCTGACTAATGCTGAACGCTATATAACTCCCGAATTAAAAGACTATGAAGAGAAAATTACGGGTGCTGAAGAAAAGATTCTAAAATTAGAATTGGAATTGTTTGAAGCATTGCTGAATGAGTTAATGGATTATTTACAACCCGTGCAAGCCAACGGAAATGTTCTGGCAACACTCGATTGTATTACTTGCTTTGCAAACAATGCAATACAGTATCATTATCGCAAACCGCTATTGCATACTGGAAATGAATTGATAATTAAAGATGGCCGTCATCCGGTAATAGAAAGAAATCTTCCGGTTGGTGAATCATACATTTCAAATGATCTGGATTTAAATAAAAATGATCAGCAGGTAATTATTCTTACCGGACCGAATATGAGTGGTAAGTCTGCATTACTTCGCCAAACGGCCCTTATTACCTTAATGGCGCATACAGGAAGTTTTGTACCTGCAGCAGTAGCAAAAATTTCATTAACAGATAAAATATTTACCCGGGTTGGAGCATCTGATAATCTGAGCGGCGGCGAATCCACATTTATGGTAGAGATGAATGAGACTGCATCTATCATTAATAACCTTACCGACCAAAGTTTGATTTTGTTAGATGAAATCGGAAGAGGTACTTCTACCTACGATGGTATTTCCATTGCCTGGAGTATTGTGGAGCATTTACATGCATCTGTTCATCAGCCTAAAACTTTGTTTGCCACACACTATCATGAATTAAATGAACTGGAAGAAAAATTGAGTAGGGTAAAAAATTTTCATATCACCAATAAAGAAGTTGGCAATAAGATTATTTTTTTACGAAAATTAGCTCGGGGCGGAAGTACCCACAGTTTTGGTATTCATGTAGCCAAGATGGCGGGCATGCCACCTTCTTTAATTGACAGAGCAAATGAAATATTAAAACATCTGGAGGCGATTCATGAAGACAACCGGGAAGACGGATTAAACGAAAGCATGAAAGAAAAGGTAAAAGGACTGTCTTCTGCCAAAGTTCAGCTTTCAATTTTTGATGCACACACAGAAACTTTTGACGAAATAAGAAAGCTACTTTCCGATATTGATATAAACCGATTAACACCGGTAGAAGCTTTATTAAAACTGCAGGAGATAAAAAGCAAACTGAAGTAATAAAAAAACAAAAACCAAATTGCAAAGGACAAATAAAACCCATCTAAAATCCAGTCTCTTTTTGTACTTTGACTATTTGAAATTTGTTTTTTGAAATTTGATCTTTTCTCTCAGATATAACTCAACCACCACTTCTCCTTTGCATGCTCCGTTTTATACTTGTCATATCTTTTACATACGGGGTATAATATCAGAACTACAAAAGCCCAAATAGCATACACTCCCCATAGTCCGAACCCCAGGCCATTTGGTTTAAATAAGAACGGCACACCTTCAGGAATGATATCTTTTGTACCAAAGCCCTGTAAATAGAATGTAATTACCACAAGAATATGAATGATATAAAAATGAAGTATATAATATAACATGGGTACCCTTCCGTAAATATTCATAACCCGTGTAAAACCATTTTGAACTTTCTCAATGAAAGCTAAAAATAAAATGCCAGGCCCAATGGTCATGCACAAAAACAGTAATGAAGGAGGATATTTATTCAGATTAAAAAAAGATAACACAGTGTAAACCGTACCTCTTGGTTGAGTACTCCAAGGAACAGGATCGCCATACAGGTTGCTAAACCGAAGAATAATAAAAAAGATAACCAACCCAGTTCCTAATTGCCATAATATTTTTCTTCTTCTTACTGCATCCACACCCGATGCGTAAAGTTTTCCAAAACAATAACCCAGTAACATCACCCCTGTCCATGGAAAAAATGAATAGACAATGATAAAAGAATGATTTTCCCAAAGCTGGTAAACAGAAAAATTGGAGGAATACAATATGTCAGCAAGTACGGTTCCTTTCAAACCCGAATTGATGGAAGGAAAATCCATCAGGTTATGCCCTGCAACGATTAATACTCCAATGGCAAAAATTAATTTATAAGGCAGCAAAACAAGGACACCCATTAAAATCATACTTACCCCTATAGCCCAAATGACCTGGAGAATAAAAAGGTTATAGAGAGGATTAAATGTCCAACCTAATGTGATAATGATTAATTCTACCAACACCAGCCAGAATCCCCTTTTTATTAAAAAGGCACTCATCTCTTTTTTTGATTTACGTTGGCACATAAGGTAAACAGATGCTCCTGCAAGAAAAACAAAAATGGGTGCACAGAAATGTGTTATCCACCGGGTAAAAAACAACATGGGAAAAGTGGTTTCCATATCGGTCGGATTAAGTGCAGCGTCAGAAGCTTTTCCCAAATCTGCTTTATAAAAAAAATCACGGACATGGTCCAGCGCCATGATTACCATTACTAGCCCACGAAGTATATCAATAGATTGAATACGGCTGCGGTTATCAGTTAGTTGTTTCATTGCTTTGGTTAGGTGAAAAGACAAAACAAGTTAAGGATTAGTCTTTTTGCTTCATGTTTCTGTTTTCCACAATTGCGAAAACAGGCTTTTAAAAATATTGTCATTTCAAAAAACTCCTTATTTTTACCTAAATCTTCCGATCATGAATAAAATTAAACTAACTGCCCTTCCCTTTATTCTCTTTTCCGCCATCATTCTGCTTGGCTCATGTCGCCGTGATGATATAGAATCAGAAAGTACATACAGCAGAACTGGTATTGTAATGAGCGGAGCCCAGGAAAACAATCCGCTAAACACATCCACAGCTTCAGGGTCAATTGATGTTAGTTACAGTAAACTTTCCAGAACACTTACTTATAAAGTAACCTGGAAAGACCTTACAGATTCTGTATCACTTATGCATATACATGGATTGGCTCCTTCAGGTTTTAACACCGGTACAGTACAAAATATCGTTGCTACAAGTTCTTCAATATTCCCTCAAAAAACAAGCGGCAAATTTACGTTTGCTAAAAGTGGCAGTCTATCAGGCAGTTTTTATGTTGATGGTGTTGCAGTAAAAGAAGCAGATTTACTAAATGGTTTTTATTATATAAACATTCATAACAATGGAATAAACCCGAATGGTGGTAATTATGGTGGTGGTGAAATCAGAGGTCAGATAACATTTCAATAAAGAAGTATTAAAAATATTTTTAATCCCGTTCCGCTTCATGCCGGACGGGATTTTTATTTAGTATCAAACCAAACAGCTTTTTTATTATTCCAATCGCCATTGTAATTTATGAAAATTTCTTCCCCTGCGGCTATTTCACGTATCGTTTTTATAGAAATAGTTTTGTCCTCAAAATTCATTTCATACTCACAATTCGATTTTGACGAATGATTATAAACCGGCACCCAACCCAATGCCATACAGCATTGCATTCGGTCTGCACCCCATTCAAAAATATAATCATGCAGCAGTGTTTTATCCAATAATTTTCTTTCATCTGCATTCATTACAATCACCGGAGCTATTTCGATAATGATATCCGGTGGTATTTTTTTATGGGTAAATACACCACGACCTTTCTCAGTTGTTTCTGCAAGAAATAAAGCGGGGTTTATCATATTCACAAAAATATCAAACTCAAATTCAGATAAGCAACTTAAATTTGAACACTTGGAATTTTTATGACTGAAATGCTTAGCGGAAATATCACCAATCATTTTGAATACCTGCTGGAAAGCGGTAATGAAGATGCAACTCGGATTTTTTTGGATCATCAGAACATTAGCGATGTGGCAGATTTGATTCATGAATTTCCCGATCAGGAGGCCTTTATCATCACCCATATGAAAATAAACAGGGCAGCCAGTGTTTTTAAAGTGCTGGATTTATCGGAGCAAAAAAAAATTATTCATGAACTATCGGCGCATAAAACGGCTGAGTTACTCAACACTCTTTCACCCGATGACCGGACTGATTTTCTGGAAGAGTTACCCAGCAATGTAGTTCGTGAGTTAATAAAATTATTAGAGCCGGAAGAAAGAAAAACCACTTTATCACTTTTAGGTTATCCCGAGGACAGCATTGGTCGTTTGATGACGCCTGATTATGTATGGATCTATCCACACAATACCGTAGAAGAAGTATTTAACACCATCCGCAAATATGGAAAAGACAGTGAAACGATTAATGTCATTTATGTTATCAATGAAAATGGTGAATTGCTCGATGATATCCGCATCCGTGATTTTATTTTAAGTAAGCCCTACACCAAAGTTTCTGAGTTGATGAATAACCGGGTTACTAAATTAAATGCATATGATGATCAGGAAACAGCGAGTGAAGCGTTTAAACATGAAAACCGGGTGGCACTTCCGGTAGTAAGCAACAGTAACAAATTATTGGGCATTGTAACCATTGATGATATCTTATGGGTAGCAGAAGAAGAATTTACTGAAGACATGCAAAAAATGGGAGGTACCGAGGCATTGGATCAACCCTATATTGAAATGCCTATTTTCAAATTGTATAAAAAAAGAATTGTATGGCTGATCGTTTTATTTTTTGGAGAGTTGATTACGATTAGTGCCATGCAGCAATTTCAGGATGAGATTGCAAAAGTGGTGATACTCGCTACCTTTATTCCTTTAATCATTTCAAGTGGCGGCAATAGTGGCTCACAGGCTTCTACATTAATAATACAAGCAATGGCATTGGGCGAAGTAACAATTGCCGACTGGTGGCGTATTATGCGACGAGAAATTTTTTCAGGTTTATTATTAGGAACAACTTTATGTATAACCGGTATCCTGGTCATAACGCTTTGGCATAGTTTTTCACCTACCACATTTGGTATTTATTTTATGCGGATTGCATTTACAGTTGGCTTTTCGTTAATTGGCATTGTACTCTGGGGATCATTAATGGGTAGTATGCTTCCATTAATTTTAAAAAAGTTGGGAGCCGATCCGGCAGCATCCTCCACACCTTTTGTAGCCACATTAGTTGATGTCACAGGTCTCTTAATTTATTTTGGAATGGCTTTCCTAATGTTAAAAGGAGTTTTGTTGTAAAGCATTTACATTTATCAAATCTAGAAATGGAAGAGGATAATTTCTGTAATGGCAAATAAACTTATGTGATTTCTTTTAGTGTTGAAATATCATTCTTTACCGATAAAGAATGTTTTGCGCCGTGTTTTAATGCAAAATTATTTCGTTGATGCCCTACCGGAAAATCAAAACACACCGGGTATTGATAATTTTTTATTTTTTCCAAAACAATTTGCTCCAGCGTTTTTCCAAAATCTTCTGTGTCGGGATCTTTTCTTATTTTAAACCCGCCAATAATTAATCCTTTTAATTTTGAAAGTTTGCCTGTCCGTTTTAAATGCCAGAACATCCGATCCACGTTATACATATATTCACCCGTATCCTCCACAAATAATATTTTACCATCCGTTTTAAAATCGGATGCAGTAGCGGCTAAAGTCTCAATCATTTTAAGATTACCTCCAACCAGGATCCCCTCCCCCGTTCCCAACCTGTTACTTAAATTTGGTGCAGCAGTGTATTTCATTTTCACACCACTCAAAATTTTTTGAATGGATTCGATCGTTTCAATTTGAATCGGTTCTGCTTTGCTCCAATCATCCGGAAAACTATTGCACATTTTTGAATGAATGGATGCAATACCAAAATTGCGGTTAAGATGTGTATGAAAAACGGTAATGTCACTGAAGCCAATAATCCATTTGGGTTTTAATTTAAATTTATTCCAATTCAGTTTATCAATAATCCGCACAGCGCCATAACCACCTCTTGCACATAAGATGGCTTTTATCTTCGGATTGTCCAGCATTTGTTGAAAATCATTTGTCCTTTCATCATCCGTTCCGCCGAATGTGAAATCCTTTTTTCCAATCGTATCGCCAACCAGAACTTTATATCCCCATAATTCCAAAACGGTGATTGCAGGTTGTATTTCTTCCCACGTTATATATCCGGCAGGTGAAGTGATGCCGATTATATCTCCTGCTTTTAAATATTTCGGCAATACCGGAAATACAGTTTCTTCTTCATTAAAAACTTTCTTGTTACTAAAAGAAGGTATTGCAATTGCAGAAGCCAAGGCAGAGCTGATAAAATGTTTACGGTTCATCCGGAATTATTTTGGGAAAAAGATACGAAGTAAAAATTTTTTAAACCGGATTGCTTTTATTAATTAACTTTCTTCAACAATCAGTTTGTAATGGAGATTTTAGAAAAACATTTAAGCCGGTTTTCGGTACTATCACCAGATGTAATGAAAAGTTTTACCGATGCGTGGCAGCACTGGACTGTTCCCAAAGATCATTTTTTAGTCCGTGAACATCAGGTTTGTGATTATATATTCTTTATCAAAAAAGGTATTGCCCGTATTTATTATTATAAAAACGAAAAAGAAATCACGGAATGGATAGCCATGGATGAACAATTCTTTTTATCCATAATCAGTTTTTTTGAACGTAAATCCAGCCGCCTGATTATACAAACACTGGAGCCATCTGAAGTGATGGGAATTCATCACAATGATTTTATGAAACTGGCTTCGCAATTTCATGAAGTGGAAACCCTTTTCAGAAAAATGCTAACCGGTTCATTGATACTCTCACAATACAGGATGGACTCTATTCAATTTGAATCGGCTCAGCAACGCTATGAAAACCTGATGAAAACCTCACCACAGATTATCCAAAGGGTGCCGCTTACTTATATTTCTTCTTTTCTCGGCATTACACTCGAAACATTGAGCAGAATCAGGTCGGGTAAATGAAACTATTTGACAATTATCAAATCAACCAGTTGAATTGATTCGGACTTTTGCAATCTAAAACGATTGTAAAATGAAATACTCCCTTGCATTATCTTTTTTATTTCTCCTTATCACTTCAGCGATAGCACAAATCCTGCCTGACCGGCAGAAAGGCAATAAAGCAAAAGAACTCGTGTCAAAAATGTCACTGGAAGAAAAAATAAACCTGGTTGTAGGAATGGGTATGAAATTACCCGGACTTGACCAGGGATCCGGTGGTACCGGTGTTGGCCTCTCAATGGATAAAGTAGCAGGCGCAGCAGGAACAACTTATTCTATTCCCCGTTTGGGTCTTCCCACCACAGTAGTTGCCGATGGTCCTGCAGGTTTGCGCATAGACCCAACAAGAATAGATGACAGGAAAACCTATTATGCTACGGCATGGCCGGTGGCTACATTACTTGCTTCCACATGGGATACTAAACTGGTAAAAGAAGTTGGTATGGCAATGGGCAATGAAGTAAAAGAATACGGTGTGGATGTTTTGCTTGGTCCGGGTTTAAATATTCACCGTAATCCATTAGGCGGAAGAAATTTTGAATACTACTCAGAAGACCCGCTGGTATCTGGTAAGATGGCCGCAGCAATGGTAAATGGTATTCAGTCCAATGGTGTGGGCACATCCATCAAACACTATGCAGTCAATAACCAGGAAACAAACCGTAATACTGTAAATGCAATAGTAAGCGAAAGGGCTTTGCGTGAAATTTATTTAAAAGGATTTCAGATCACGGTGAAAGAATCGAACCCGTGGACAGTGATGAGTTCTTATAATTATCTCAATGGAAAATACACTTCAGAAAACTATGATCTCCTTACAACTATTTTGAGAAAAGAATGGGGATTTAAAGGTTTGGTGATGACCGATTGGTTTGGCGGTAAAGATGCCGTGGGCCAGATGAAAGCCGGTAATGATTTGCTGATGCCCGGTACACCTGCACAAAAAAAAGCAATTACCGATGCTGTAAATGACAAAACGCTGGATATAAAAGTGCTTAATAAAAATGCGGAACGTATCGTAAATTATATTCTCGGTTCATCGGCTTATAAAAATTATGCATTCAGCAATAAACCCGACCTGAAAGCTCATGCATTAATTGCACGCAGAGCGGCAGCTGATGGAATGGTGTTGTTGAAAAATGAAAAAAATACGTTGCCGGTTACTGCAGGTGTTAAAATAGCTGTATTCGGAAATACATCATTTGATTTCGTTTCAGGTGGTACCGGCAGTGGCGATGTAAATGAAGAGTACACCATTTCACTGGTACAAGGTTTATTAAATGCAGGATTAACACTGGATGAAGAATTAAAAAATATGTATAGCAATTATGTAGCAGCCGAAAAAGCAAAGCAACCGAAAAAGAATTTCTTTGAAGAATTCATGAACCCGACACCCAGAATTGCTGAATTAATAGTGCCGGATGATATGATAAATAAAAAAGCTGAAGTGAATGATATCGCACTGATAACTATCGGTAGAAATGCAGGTGAAGGATCGGACAGAAAGCTGAATAATTTTAACCTCACTGAACAAGAAAAAACACTCATTGAAAAAACAGCAAAGGCATTTCATGCAAAAAATAAAAAACTGGTACTGGTAATAAACAGTGGTGGTGTTATAGAAACTGCAAGCTGGAGAAATAATGTGGATGCGATATTGCTAACATGGCAGCCGGGTCTTGAAGCTGGTAATGCCGTGGCAGATCTATTAAGTGGCAAAGTAAATCCTTCGGGTAAACTGGCCACTACTTTCCCAATGCAATATGAAAATGATATAACAGCAAAGAATTTTCCCGGAAAAGAATTTCCTGAAAAAACAACTACAGGTATGATGGGTATGAAAGCGATACCTGCTGAAGTAACCTATGAAGAAGGTATTTATGTCGGATATCGTTACTATAATACATTCAATGTAAAACCGGCTTACGAGTTTGGATACGGACTTTCATATACTGAATTTCAATACAGCAATCTTATTTTAAGCTCAAATACATTTGATAAAAATATTACTGCTAAACTAACCGTTACCAATACTGGTAAAGTTGCAGGTAAAGAAGTAGTACAATTATATCTTACCGCACCGGAAGGTAAAATGGATAAACCATCCGTTGAGTTGAAAGCGTTTTCCAAAACCGGGTTGCTGAAACCGGGCCAATCAGAAAAAATCAGTTTTACACTCAGCCCTGGAGACCTTGCATCATTTAATACCGCAGCTACAGCATGGATTGCTGATGCAGGCACCTATAAAATCAATATAGGTACTTCATCGCTTAACATAAAGCAATCTGCCTCTTTTCAACTTCCGAAAAATTTGATAACTGAAAAAGTAAATAAAGTATTGTCGCCGCAAGTACCCATAAACGAAACAAAAAAAAGAGCCTTTTAAAATGATTTAAAAACCCTCCGCAATTCACGGAGGGTTTTTATTTAAATAATCAATACTTTTAAAAGTTAAACGACATGCAATGAAAAAACAATTCTCATTCTATTTACTTGTTCTTGTGCTTTGTCTATCAGTCAATGCCCAGCAAAAAGTTATTCAACTATATGATGGCCCTGCTCCTGGTTCGGAAAGCTGGACATGGAATGAAGCCGAGAATGATAAGAACATGTGGCAGACCAAAGTTGTTTATAATGTATCAAAACCAACATTGACGGTGTTTGCACCGGATGCCGATAAAGCTAACGGAACAGCGCTGATCATTGCTCCCGGCGGTGGCTTTCATGCTTTGTCAATTAACAGCGAGGGATATGATGTAGCTAAATGGTTGGTCCAAAAAGGGATAACCTGTTTTGTTTTAAAATACCGGTTGGTGCATTGTCTGACGAATGATCCTGTTGCTGAATTTATGAGTAAACTGGGTAAGAAAGAATTTGAAGATGAAAGCGGTAAATTGATACCACTTGCAGTAGCTGATACAAGAAATGCAATCGCTTATGTACGCAAACATGCTGCTGAGTACAGTATTGCTACCGATAGAATTGGCATTATGGGTTTTTCTGCCGGGGGTACGGTTACATCAGCTTCATTATTTAATTATACAAAAGAGAACCGCCCCGATTTTGCCGCCCCCATTTATCCTTATTTTCCTTCAACTATGCATGGAACAGTCGCTGGTGATGCACCGCCAATATTTATTGTAACAGCAACTGATGATGGGTTTGGACTAGCACCGAATAGTGTCGATTTGTATAGCAAATGGATCGCTAATAAAAAAGATGCAGAAATGCATCTTTATGCAAAAGGTAATCATGGTTTTGGTATGCGCAAACAAAACCTGCCAACTGATAACTGGATTGATCGTTTTTATGAATGGATGGGAGTACAAGGATTGCTTGCAAAGAAAGCTCCAGCCAATACTGCTTTTGATATTTACCAGAAAAAAGAATTCGTATTTGCGGATGGTAAAACATTGCCGTATCGTATTCTCTATCCAGAGAACTATGATAAAACAAAAAAATATCCATTGATCCTATTTCTGCATGGAGCCGGTGAAAGAGGAAATGATAATGAAAAACAACTAACTCATGGCGCCAAATTGTTTCTAAAAGATGAGAACAGAAAAAATTTTCCCGCTATTATTGTATTTCCTCAATGCCCGTCAGAATCTTTCTGGGCTGTAACAAAAATTGACAGGAATGTGCAGCCTTATAAAATAGATTTTGATTATACCGCAGAAGCCAACTGGCCATTGCTCGCAGCAAATGAACTGGTAAGAAAACTCTCAAACGAAGAAGGAGTTAATAAATCAAAAATTTATATCACCGGTTTATCAATGGGTGGTATGGGAACTTTTGAATCAGTCTATAGAAATCCTGATCTGTATGCAGCCG
Organism: Bacteroidota bacterium; assembly: GCA_031362085.1. Lineage (GTDB taxonomy): Bacteria > Bacteroidota > Bacteroidia > Chitinophagales > Chitinophagaceae > VBAR01. The sequence continues at coordinate 12,525 of JANLSA010000377.1, forward strand.
CATTACCAATCTGTGGCGGTGGTGATATAAACCACTACAATAAAAAAATTGCTAAGACTGCTTTCTGGGTTTTTCATGGCGATGCTGATCCGACAGTAGATGTAAAACTATCGAGAGAAATGGTGGACAAACTGAAATCTTTAAAAGCAGAAGTAAAATATTCAGAATATCCCGGCGTAAAACATAATAGCTGGGATAATGCTTTTGCTGAAGCAGAATATCTAAGCTGGATGTTTGGTCATAAAAAGAAATAAAAAATTTATGCATCAAACACTTCATTCATTATAAAGATGCAAGAAATATCATTGGGCGGAGTTTTATAATTGATGGCTATTGGTAAATCCCTCAAGGTATTAATTTCAAATTGTAAGCTTGCGGTCTCTTGCAATATTCTTCCACTCTCCTGTTACCAATCCGTTTTCGATTGTATAAACTGAATCATACAAAGCAACGGTGGGACAAATATGATAAGGCAAACCATACAGTACATCTCCGGTTTTATAATGATGTCCCTCGCCGGCTTCTACAACAAGATGTTCTTCACTCTGGCTTATCGCTTTTAATTCCGGTGCATTCAAAAAGAAAACTCTTTTTCCTATTTCATTTTCAGCTGCTACAGATTTATGGCCAAGGTCAAGACATAAACGATTGGATGTTGGTAAAGAAATTACTCTAGTTACTAAAATTGCAGCAGGTAAAAATTTTTGTTCGGGGCAGAGATCTGAATAGCCTTTATCCCAATAAACAAAAGTTCCGGGGCTGCATTCTACATTTTCTCTTTTACAATGGATGGAAAATGTGGGAGAGCCACCAACTATAATATTTGGCAATTTTATTTTTTCATTCAAAGCCATCACGGCACTGAATGCCGCATCACAATTTTCTTTTCGGGTATTAAAATCAATATCACGTAAATGACCATCATAAGCATGTATGCCAACTACAGAAATTCCATTTAATGAAGAACAATATTCATATAATTCAATTGCCTTTTCTCCTGGACTTATTCCGGTACGGTTCATGCCAACATTTAAATCAATATATACAGGTATGATTAAATTATTATTTTCAAAAACAACTGACTGCTCATCTGCTGCGACACTATTATCAATAAGGCAGGAAAATTTTGTACCCGGATATTTTTTTACCAGTGAAACAAATCTTTTCAATTTTGGTCCCAGCGGCTGATAGGCCATTAAAATATCAGGAGCATTACATTGAGCAAGCATTTCTGCTTCAGCAATTGTGGCGCATTTAAATTTCTGTAACCCGGCCTGCATCATCAGTTGCGTTACTTCTTTTGACTTGTTGGTTTTAATATGAGGCCGCAATTTTTTTATATCGCCTGCCATAGTTATTGCAAGCTGAATATTGTGTTTAACTCTTTCCGGAAAAACCACAAGGGCCGGCGAATCCAGTTCATCAATACCGTTTATTTCAAACCAGTTTTTCATAACGCTTTGTTTTGATACATTTCAATTAATACTTTGTACTCAAAGTAAATAAAATCTGCTAAACACTCTTGTTTTGACAATGGCAGTTATTCCGGTATTTTTGCAGGCTTATAACTCTAAATAGTATAATGACATTACCCAAACGATATTTAATTACTTCTGCCCTACCTTATGCCAATGGATTGAAACACGTTGGCCACCTGGCAGGCGCCTATATTCCGGCTGATATTTATGTCCGTTACCTACGGGCACAAAAAAGAGATGTGGTGTTTGTTTGCGGCAGCGATGAACATGGAACTGCTATTCCGATACAAGCATCAAAAGAAGGAACAACGCCCCGTGCTATTATAGATAAATATCATGTGGCAATGAAACAAGATTTTGAAGATTTGGGTATGAGCTTCGATATATATCATCGTACCAGTGACCCGTTGCATCATGAAACAGCTCAGGAATTTTTTACTTACCTGAATGATAGAGGTGAACTGGAGGTAAAAGAAACCGAACAATATTTTGATGAAGAAGCAAAAACATTTTTAGCAGACCGTTATATAAAAGGCACATGCCCCAATTGCGGAAGCGACCGGGCATTTGGTGATCAATGTGAAAATTGCGGAAGAACATTAAGCCCTGATGAATTAATAAACCCGGTAAGTACATTAAGTGGCAAAACTCCAATTAAGAAAAAAACTACACATTGGTATTTACCATTGGGGAAACATGAAGAATTTTTAAGAGAATGGATACTGAAAGAACATAAAGATGATTGGCGTGCAACCGTAGTGGGTCAATGCAAAAGTTGGATCGAGGGCGGATTGTTATCAAGAGCAGTAACAAGAGACTTGGATTGGGGAATAAAAGTACCGGTGGCTGGTGCTGATGGAAAAGTTTTATATGTATGGTTTGATGCACCGATCGGTTATATGAGTGCAACCAAACAATGGGGTATTGATAACAATAAAGACTGGTCACCTTACTGGAATGATAAGGATACAAAGCTTGTTCATTTTGTAGGTAAGGATAATATTGTTTTCCATTGTATCATATTCCCTATCATGCTGAAACTGCATGGAAATATTTTACCGGCTAATATTCCGGCAAATGAATTCCTGAATCTTGAAGGTGATAAGATGAGCACCAGCCGCAACTGGAAGCTTGATATGCGGGATTATATCAATGATTTTGTAAAAAAAGAAAATGGTGGAGGTCAGTGTGTGGATATGCTTCGATATTATTTAACACAAATAGCTCCTGAAACGAAAGACAGTGAATTTACCTGGAAAGGATTTCAGGATGCGGTAAACAGTGAACTGGTAAGCATTTTTGGAAATTTTGTAAACAGAACCTGGGTGTTGATGCATAAACTTTGCGGTGGCAAAGTACCTAAGTTGCATGAGGAATTACTGGATGATGATGATAGAACAATCATAAAGAGTATTCAGCAATCTGCAATCAATATTCAACAATCAATAGAAGAATTTCATTTTCGTGAAGCATTATATGAAGTAATTGATCTTTCCAGAAAAGGAAATCAATATATGCAGAAAAAACAGCCCTGGATTGTAGCAAAAACCATCAATGAAAATCCGGATTCACAAAAATTGATTGACAATTGCCTGCATTTATGTTTGCAGTTAACGGCAAATCTTGCCGTACTTATTAATCCCTTTTTACCTAACACATCAAAGAAAATGCTGGGCATGATGAAAGTAGTAGATAAGATGCTTGATTGGGAAAATGCCGGTAAATTAAAACTCCTGAGTGTTGGATATAGTTTAAGAGCCCCGGAATTATTATTCAGAAAAATAGAAGATGAAGAAATAACATTTCAAATAGAAAAACTAAAAACCGGATTATTAAAAGAACAGAATAATATTGCCACAAGCCCAGAAACAAAAAATAAAAAACAAGAAACAAATAAAATGGAAGCAGATAAATCTTCAATCATGAAGCCTGAAATCACATTTGATGATTTTGCAAAATTAGATCTGAAAATCGGCACAATCGTTTCAGCTGAAAAAGTGGAAAAAGCAGATAAGCTATTAAAATTATCAGTTAATTTAGGTACTGAAATCAGAACGATTGTTTCAGGTATTGCATTACATTATAAACCCGAAGAAATTGTTGGCAAACAAGTAAGTGTTGTTACCAATCTGGCTCCGAGAAAAATGAAAGGAATAGAAAGCCAGGGTATGATACTGATGGCAGAAGATAGCAATGGTAAATTCCATTTTATTAATCCAGAAGAAAAGATAAATTCGGGTGCCGAGGTGCGCTAAAAAAGAAATCAGTAGATAAAGCCATCCGCAAACCCTCGGATGGTTTTTGATTTATATGAAAGACAAAATCGTTAAATTCAATGATTATTAGTCATCCAATCATGAATTTTAAAAAGATAGAAAAGAAAATTTTAAAATGGCTGGGCATTTCGCTTGGTGTGCTGGGAGTAGTGTTACTCATCTTTCATTTGTGGTTGGTAAATCATGCGGAAAAAATAATTGAAGAACTGGTTGTAAAAGAATCGAAAGGAAAACTCAGACTAAAATTGGGAAACCTGAAATTCAGCTATTTCAGTAAAAACCTGGATTTGCAAAACCTAAGCCTCTATTCTACCGATTCATTGAGTACGGGTACAAGTTATCATTTCAGTATTGCTCATATTAATTTAAAAGTAAATGAAATTTTTCCGGTTATTTTTAAAAAACAATTATTGATAGATTCGTTTAGTTTACTGGAACCACAAATAGAAATATCCCGTTTACAAACAAATATTGATTCATCTTTTAACGAATCAAAAAATATCTCAGTTCCCGAAGAGTTGGGAAAAATTTATAATTCCATACAAAATACTCTTACTGCTTTGCATGTAAACCGTTTTCAAATTGATGAAGGTAAACTTGTTCTGCATAATAGAACAAAGCCTGATGAGCTACCCCTTACAATCACGAATCTTCATTTTCATATTGATAATCTGAATGTGGACTCAACATCTTATTCAGTTGAAAATAAATTTTTGTTCAGTGATAATATTGTGTTACGCAGCCGAAACCAGGATATCATTTCCCCCGATGGTGCACATCGGCTTGCCTTCAGTCGTTTTCGTGTCAATCTCAGAAAAAAAGTTTTTGAAATAGACAGCTGTACAATTTCTGAAATAAAAAAAGGAAACACCAATCCCGCTTTTTCCGTTTTTTTTGATACACTTAAAATAACATCTGTAGATTTTAAAACATTAGCAGAAAATAAAACATTAGTTGCGGATTCTGTTTTTTGTATTAACCCGGTTGTAAAATTAACTCTCCAGGAAAAATTAAAATCAAAGAATAAAATGGATTTGCCAGATATTGCCCGAATCATTCAGCAATTTACAGGCAATATGCATCTTAATTATGTAGGTGTATCCAATGCGGGATTGCATCTGGCTTTAATACAAAATGGAAAAACAAACACCTTTAGCTCCAACCAAACTAATTTTGAAATAAAAGGACTGCAGATTGACACATTGCTGACCAACCCCTTTAAGCTTGAAAGTTTTGCAATGGCAATCCGAAATCAGGAAATAAAACTTTCTGATGCTGGTTACATTGTGCATTTTGATAGTATCCTCTTTAATCAAAACAGATTGTTACTTAATAATTTTTCTGCAACTAAAAAATTGCCAAAATCGTTCTTTGAATTTCGTGTAAAGTCAGTTCAGTTATCCGGCCTCTCCTGGAAAGATTTACTATTTCGAAATGAATTAATTGCTGAATCCGCATCACTCTTTAATCCGGTCATTAATTTTACTGATACCACATTTGGAAATAGACGAAGAACAAATTCAACAATTTTCTCTGCTTTTCACACGATCCATGAAATTTTGAATGTAAAAAAATTACAAATTTATAATGGAACGGTTACCGGAAACCTGGCTAATAATTTTAAGTTATGGTTAAATCATTTGAATTTAAATATAGCCCCAAACTATTTTTTTTCTTCGCAAAATACAAATGATTTACAAAAAGCGACAACGCAACTAAGTTTTCAGAATGGCAAAATTTCAAATTCAGAATATCAACTCCAGTTAGAAAATGCTGATTTTTCAGGAAAATTAAATACGTTAAAAGCAGATCGCTTACATTTTTTAAACGCAAAAAAAACAATTGAGTTAAGTGCAAATAATATAACCCTCGGGAATTTCCTTGAAAGCAGTGCTGGTTCTAATTTTTCATTAGATTATTTAAGCTGGCAAAAGGGAACCATTTCGTTACGGTTGAATAATGAAAAAATTTCAAAAAAGGAAAGCGGTATAAAATTCAAATTAAACAAGCTTACTCTTTACAATACGGATTTAAAAATTGAAAAAAATGAAACATTGATCGAAACAAGCCTTGAACGAATAAATGCCGGGGCAACAACCATAGATATGCCCGGTAATTTAAGTATTGAGGCGGCAAACTTCGCTGGTTCCAATTTGAAAATAACGAATACTAAAATATCGTTAGTCATCAGCAATTATAATATTGCAGACAACTCAAGTTCGTTTATTGAAAACATAAAAATTCATAAACTTTCAGAGAAAGATTCATTCAGGCTTTTCATTCCAAAACTTGAAATGAATCCTGATATTAACCAGACATTAAAAGGGAAAATAAAACTAACAACTGCAGTATTCACTTCTCCGCAGATTGAATATACAAGTAGATTTTTTTCAAATGACTCACTTGCCCAACCTGAAATAAATATTCTTCCAATTGATATTGATGAAATTAGAATAAGCGAACCGCAACTTTCTTTTTCAATACTTAATAAGGATAATAAAATTGAAGCCGCGTGGGTAAATGATGCTAAAAAGCAAAGCAATCAAGTCATAATAAAAAAACTGACATCTTCTAACAGGAACATGTTAACTACGGATCAAATTCAAATAAATGCAAACGGGTTTACCTTTCGAAATTCAGCATCCAATAAAATTAATTCAAATAACAGCCAGTTGAATCTAACGATACGAAATTTCTCAATAGCAAAAAATCCGGGTTGGAATTGGAAAGGGATGATTCAAAATTTAAGTGCCTTGAATTTGAACATAGACAGCTTTGGGAAAAACAAGAATAATTTACTTGTCTCTTCATTTTCAGTAAACGATATGAATCTGAGTTCGGCTAATTTTAAAATTCCGGAAAAGATTTTGAACGAAAGCCCATTATTAGGTGTAACTGATTTTACAGGAGAAATATACAATAGCAACACTTTTTTAAATTGGAAAAACCTTATTTACAATCATCCGAAAGAAAGTTTTAGCGTTGATTCTGTAGTTGTATATCCAAAACGGGATCAGGAAACATTTATAGCATTGCAAAAATTTCAGAAAGAATATGTAACGCTAAAAACCGGGCAAATAAATATTTCTGGCTTTAACCCTGCTGACTATTTAATAGACACTGTAATAAAAGCAGGTACTATCAGTATTAAAAATGCCAACATAAATATCTATCATGACAAACGATTACCCTTCAATAAAGAAATTAGTAAGCCGCTGCCTGCCAAGCTGATAAAAGATCTGCCATTTCCGGTATCCATAGACACCTTGAAATATGAAAACATGAATTTAGTTTATACTGAACTCAATGACCTGACAATGCAGACCGGTATTGTACCTGTACACAAAATGTATGGAATGATATTCCCGATACGGAATATCGGTTTGAAACCATCCGACACTCTAAATATCCGGATGAATGGTTATTTGCTGGATAGCCTATGGCTTCGGTTGCGGATAAGAGAGTCGTATTCAGATTCATTAGCTGGTTTTTTTATTTCACTCAGAATGCGTCCCGGATCACTTTCAGGTTTTAATAATTTCTTGCCGCAATTATCATCTTTGAAAATAAAAAATGGAATGCTGGACACAATCAGCATGAGGGCTGTTGGAATGGAATACTTTTCCTTTGGCGAAATGAAAGCCTTTTATCACAATTTGAAACTGGAATTTTTAAAAAATGATTTGGAAACAAAAAAAATGTTTCTAAGAGGGCTGATCACATTTATTGCAACCAATTTTATTATTAAAAAAGAAAATAAATCAAGGACAGGAAGAGTTTTTGTTACCCGGTTACGGGAACGATCCATTATTAATTATATTCTAAAAATGACCCTGAGTGGGCTTGCCAGTAGTGCCGGAGCAAAAAACAAGAAAAAAATGTTGAGAAAATATAAAAAAGAACTGCTGCTACGCAACCTTCCACCATTGGATTACGATTAATTCATCCGGTACTTATTCCACTTGTCTTAGAACGTAATATTAAGCTATGAGTAAAAAAAGAATGATTTGGACGTTTGTTTTAATCGCTATTATATTGAGTGCATTTTATGCATATAAAGAATATACCCGCACAAATAAAGATCTTTCCAAAATAAAAGCTGAAATAACAATATCGGCCCTTGATTTGATTAGCGCATTTGAAGTCTCCGATTCCTTAACAAACAAAAAATTTATAGATAAAATAATAGAAGTTACGGGCAATGTTAAAGTATTGGAAAAAGATGATACCGGCGGTTATACAATTGTACTTGGAGACGTATCCAGCTTATCTTCGGTTCGATGTTTGGCAGATAGCAATCATCGTAGTGATGCATCCCTTCTGCAACAAAACTCGACTATTACGATACGGGGTATGTGTACCGGATTTAAAAAAAATGAACTGCTTGGTGAAAATCTTGGCTCGGATGTAGAACTGACACGATGTATCCTTATAAAAAAATAAAATCAAATAAATGTTTAAACTGATTCTACTTCTATCTTTTACTTTTTTATTCAATAACATAAAAGGTCAACCTGTACAGTCTTTACGTGAGGGTAAATATTTCACCAAAGCCGGTAAGATTTCTCTTTTTTCTAAAACTTCACTGGAAAATATTGATGCCACAAATAAATCCACAGCTTGTATTCTTGATTCCAAAACAGGAGATATACAGTTTGGTGTATTACTGAAAAGCTTTGAATTCAAAAAAGCGCTGATGCAGGAAGATTTTAATAAAAATTTTATTGAAAGCAAAAAATTTCCGAAAGCAGAATTTTCAGGGCAGCTTACGAATAATGCCGAAATAAAATATACTACAGACGGAACCTATACAACCCGGGTAAAAGGCAAACTTACTCTTCATGGAATAACAAAAGACCTGGAAACTTCAGGAATCGTAGTAATAAAATCCGGGAAAGTTTCGGTATCCTCAACTTTCAATATTCTTTTACCAGACTATAATATTAAAGTTCCAAAAGTACAGCGTAGTCAAATTTCGGATACAATTAAAATTACGGTTGAATGCAATCTTGAACCACTGAAATTGTAAAAATATTTTTTAAGAATAAACCGGAAAGTTTACATATAATGTACACCCATTCCCAGGATAAGAATCAATGTTAAATTCTCCGTTTAAAACATTTACACGGTTAGCAATATTAGTAAGCCCAATGCCTTTTGTTTTAACTTCATCTATTTTAAATCCAACCCCATCATCGCTTATGATTAATTGAATTCTGTCATCCTTACGGGTAAGGCTGATATTAACTCTTTCTGCATTTGCATATTTACGGATGTTATTGCTTTGCTCCTGTACAATTCTAAATATCATCAGTTTTTGTTCGTCAAATAATGAATCTTCCAATTCATTATCAAATTCAAAACTAACGGGTATATCATTTAACTGGCGAAAAGAGTTCACAATTTCCTGAATACTCTTTTTTAAACCCAGTACTTTAACCAATGATGAATTCAATTTCTTAGAAAGTTTCCGTATTTCCTCCACTGCCATCAGTTGATATTCTTCTGCTTTCGAAAGCAATTCGTCTCTGTTTGCCGGTTGCTTTCGGGCCATATTGATATAGAGCTTTGTGCTCATCAGCAACTGGTTTACATTATCATGCAGTTCTTTGCTGATATTGTCCCGTTCTTCTTCCTGAGCAGCGATGGTTGTTTTATTGATCAGCCGTTGTTGTTTTATTTTTTCATTCAACAATTGATTTTCCAATTTTTTTCGTTCAGTTACATCTTGTATTGCGCCAATAATACGAATGGGTTTTCCATCGCGGTACATAAAAGAACCTTTGTCGTAAAATGTTTTATACGTTCCATCTGCACATAAAAAACGGTATTCATCTTCCCAGGACTGCTGATGACCATTCATATAATCTGAAACTTTTTGTTGAACTCTTTCTTTATCCTCAGGATGTACTTTGTTAAACCACCAATCCAGGTCGGAATGTATTTCATTCATTGAGTAACCGGATAGTTTGATAAAATTCGGGCTACGGTAAATTTCATTTGTTTCCAGATCCTGGTCCCAAATTGCATCACTGCTGGCATTGGCTATATGAAAGAACCGATCATTCGATTTTTTTAATGCTTCAACTGTGTTTTGCTGATCCGTAATATCAAAAGCCTGAAATCCTATTAAACGCTTAATCGATTTTACGGGTATATTAAACCGGTATAGAGCAAATTGACCGATTGTACCATCTGCTCTGTCAGCTTCTGCAATGATAAATGCTGGTTCGCCGGTTTCAATAAATTTTTTGTTATTCTTTAAAAATTTATCAGTAATTGTTTTCGAAAATATATCTTTCACATGCAGTTGCCTGTCCCCTTCCTTTAAATGATGAGCCGCAGCAAATAATGAATTAAAATAAATTAATGACCCTTCTTCATCACATACCCAGGCGTAAGCAGTACTATTATTCATAAACGTTCTGAACAATGCTTCATTTTCTTTGATTCTGTCATTTGCATGTTTAATAGCAGTTATATCATTAAAACTTGCAACAACAGCTACTGTTTTTCCATTTTCAATAATTGCTTGTGAATTTACCAGTAGCCAGGCAATTTTTCCGTCGGGTTGTTCAATTCCCATTGTTACACTCTGCTGGGGAATGCCGGTTTGTAATGTTATAATTGCCGGAAATTCAGTTAGAGGAAATAGTGTACCATCTTCCTTAATTGCATTCCAACTTGGACTGGCAGTTACTTTACCAAGCAATTCTTGCTGCGAAAGTCCAAGAATTTCAGCTGCCCGGTTATTACAAGCTCCAATTTTTCCATCTGCATTAATCATCATTACACCTTCAAACAAAGTGTCAATTACCGTTTGATATTTTGTCTCAGCCTGAATTAATTTTTTATCTTTTAATTTGTCATCCGTTATGTCTTTTGCAACAATTACACAGCCTGAAATATTATTTATATCATTATAAACCAGCGTAGCTGCCGTATTAAGTACAAAACGCTTACTATCGTACCGATCATAAATCACATCCCCACTCCAGAAACCTTGCTCCTGAATTTGGGCAATAACATTATTCAATGATGAGTCAGGAAAAATAATATTGATTATTTCAAACAATAATTTCCCTTTAGCTTCTTCTGCATTTCTGCCAAAAAGATTTTCTGCTGCGGGATTCCATCCTGTAACATTAAATGTTTGATCGGTTAAAATAATAGCATCGGAGATATCCGTAAATAGGTTACTGATTAAGTCAGGCGATTTATAACTGACAGAGAGTTTATCAGCAGAAATATTACTGCTGGAAGATTGGTGTTTCATGGATAGTTATGATCGTCTTAGTAGAAAAGTTGGTTTACGTATTTTAAAACGAGTGTTAAGATACTTTTAATATGCAGTAACCCTGAGTTGTAACATAATTCATATTAAACAAACCGTGATTCTACTAAATAGCAGCACGTTCTTTTACCAGTTTTTAAGTAAATCCTTAACCCGTATCAAGATGACTGCATACGAAATTCTTCAGGTAGGTTTTCACCTTTCTTTAATTTATCAAACTATGACTTTCACAAAATCACTTATCTTCGATTCCATTATAGTTGTTTAACTAACTAAATTTTTTATGGCAAAAAGGATAATAAAAAAAGTAGCTGTATTAGGCAGCGGAGTTATGGGTTCTCGAATTGCTTGTCATTTTGCAGGCATCGGACTTCAGGTTTATTTATTAGATATTGTTCCGAAAGAAGCAACAGAGAGTACAAAGCCGGCTGAAAGAAATAAATTAGTAAATGAAGCATTGGCGACTGCTATAAAAAGTAACCCCTCCCCTGTCTATCATAAAAATGTTATAAAAAAAATAACAACGGGAAATTTTGATGATAATTTAAAAAAAATTGCTGATTGCGATTGGGTAATTGAAGTTGTTGTGGAGCGATTGGATATCAAACAACAGCTTTTTGAAAAAGTAGAAAAATATCGTAAGCCCGGTACGCTGATAACTTCCAATACTTCGGGTATTCCTATTCATATGATGACAGAAGGCAGAAGCGATGATTTTAAAAAACATTTTTGTGGTACTCATTTTTTTAATCCTCCACGCTATTTAAGACTCCTGGAAATTATTCCAACTTCATTTACTGATTCGGAAGTTGTAGCTTTTTTAATGAACTACGGTGATTTGTATTTGGGTAAAACGACTGTTTTGTGCAAAGACACACCAGCATTTATTGCCAATCGTGTGGGTGTTTTTAGTATGATGGCCATTATGAACATCAAAGAGAAATTACAACTCAGTATAGACGAAGTTGATGCTTTAACCGGGCCAATTATCGGAAGACCAAAATCTGCTACATTCCGAACCGGCGATGTAGTTGGCTTAGATACATTCGTTAAAGTAGCAAAAGGGGTTGCAGAAAATTGTCCGGAAGATGAAGCAAAAGAAGTATTTAAAATCCCGGTTTGGTTAGACACAATGGTAACCAATAACTGGCTTGGCGATAAAACGGGTCAGGGGTTTTTCAAGAAAACAAAAGGAGCAGGCAGTGAGAAAGAGATCTTAACGTTGAATTTACAAACCATGGAATATGGCGCAAGAGTAAAACCAAAATTTGCAACACTCGAGGCTGCCAAACCCATAGATGATTTATATACCAGGCTCAAAATGCTTTGTAGCGGCAAAGATAAAGCTGGTGATTTTTATCGTCAGTTTCATTATAGCTTGTTTTCTTACATCTCGCACCGCATTCCAGAAATAAGTGATGAACTTTATCGGGTTGATGACGCAATGATGGCAGGCTTTGGCTGGGAGATTGG
>JANLSA010000412.1:0-4286 GCA_031362085.1 Bacteroidota bacterium
TCGTTGACATTGTTTATGACCACAACCATGTCCCGCTGCTCCTTTATTCAAAGATTCCTTTATTGGTTGTGCCTTTTGTGATAATCCGGGTAAAGCATCAAATTCTCCCATTACTGCAATGATTGGTTTGCCAGAGCCGTAACTGGCTATAAATGCTGTTGGAATATTTGCAACAGCTCTCTCCACTTTAAAGCCCTGCAATGCTGCATAATCAGCAAGCACTTTTGATGATTGCGTTTCCTGCATAGCTATTTCAGCAAAACCCCAGACCTTGTTGCTGAGTTCTATAAGTTCAGGCTTGTGTTTTTCTATAGAAGCAAGTATGAACTGTTTATTTGCGGAAATGATTTTTTTTGTATCAACAGGATTGTTTTGTGCCTTTACATAAATAGCAATACATGTACACGTGAAAAGAAAAATAAAACTTTTTTTCATTGTTAAAATTTAAAACAAAAGATAATGGGATTATTTATACTCACCAAATACTTCTCTCAAAGTATCTGCAATTTCTCCAAGTGTACATTTATTTTCTACTGCTTCAATAACCGCCGGTATTAAATTTTCGTCGCCACTTGCTTTATCATTAATTGTTTGAAGTAGCTGATCCACTTTAGCAAGGTCCCGGTTGTTTTTTAACTGGTTCAGTTTTTCTATTTGGACTAATCTTATATTGTCATCAATTTTGAAACCGGGTATTGTTGTATCACTATCAACCTGAAATTTATTTACACCAACAATAATTTTTTCACCCGTTTCAATCTGGCGTTGATATTCGTAAGCACTTCTTGCAATTTCATTCTGAATAAATCCCTGCTCAATGGCACTTACACTACCACCCATTGCAGTTATCTTGTCAATCAGTTTCCAGGCAGCAGTTTCTACATCATCAGTCAATGACTCTATAAAATAACTGCCACCGAGTGGGTCAACTGTATCGGGTGCACCGCTTTCAAACGCAACAACCTGTTGGGTGCGTAGTGCAATTCTTGCAGCTTCTTCAGTAGGTAAACTCATTGCTTCATCGTATCCGTTCGTGTGCAGCGATTGTGTGCCACCTAATACAGCAGCTAAAGTCTGAATGGTAACTCTTGAAATATTATTGAGCGGTTGCTGTGCAGTTAATGTACTTCCACCGGTTTGTGTATGAAAACGCAGCATCATTGCTTTCGGATCGGTGGCGCCGAAATCCTTCATCATCTTTGCCCACATTCTTCTTGCTGCACGAAACTTTGCTACTTCTTCAAATAAATTATTGTGTGCATTAAAAAAGAAGGAGAGGCGTTTGCCAAAAACATTTATATCCAAACCTTTTTTCAATGCTGCTTCTACATACGCTTTACCATTACTAAGTGTAAAAGCAATTTCCTGAACGGCAGTACTTCCTGCTTCACGTATATGATAACCACTGATTGAAATGGTATTCCATTTTGGTAATTCATTACTGCACCATTCAAAAATATCAGTGATGATGCGCATACTTGGCTTTGGCGGATAAATATATGTGCCCCTTGCTGCATATTCTTTTAAAATATCATTTTGAATCGTACCCGACAAATTTTTTAAATCAGCACCTTGTTGTTTTGACAATGCAACATAAAATGCTAATAAAATAAAACCCGTTGCATTTATTGTCATTGAGGTAGTAATATCGCTTAGTTTTATTCCATTAAACAATGCCTGCATGTCTTCAATGCTATCAATGGCAACTCCTGTTTTTCCCACTTCACCTTCTGCCAGTTCATGATCACTGTCATAACCTATTTGTGTTGGTAAATCAAATGCAACACTTAATCCATTGACACCCTGGCTTAATAAATAATGGTAACGTTTATTACTTTCTTCTGCAGTACTGAAGCCGGCATACTGCCGCATCGTCCATAATTTACCACGATACATATCGGGTTGTATCCCCCGGGTGAAAGGAAATGTTCCTGCCTCCCTGCCCTCCAAAGAAGGGTTCTCTGAAGAGTCTTTTTGATTATAGATTTTTTTTATTTCAATTCCGCTATCAGTATATTTTTTACTCATGCTTAAAGTTAATTGAAATAATAAAATGATATCTTCAAAATATTCAAAGCAATTCAAATCATAATGGTTCTAAAGCCCTCCTTCGGTCCCGATAGTAATCGGGATGGGAGGCTTTATTTCATAATCTTCTTGGCTTCATAATTCAATGCTTCAAGAACGATTGAATGCATAGCACCTTTTTTATCATTCATTGCAAACTCCATCAATTTTCTGTTTAAATCATAACCCGATGCATCGGGTGGCATGGAGGATGCAATTTGATTTATGATAAGCATATTTTGTTCTTTTAAATTCCGAATAGCCTCCCAGGCTACCGGACTTACATAAATCTGTTGAGTTGCGTTATAATCATATTCCTGTTTTATACTTTCTAGCAGCAGCGTTCTCATTTCACTCATTGGTCCTGAAAACTGCTGGTTGGCTCGGCTAACAATATTTGGTAATCCAATTCTTTCAGCAAGCAACACTAATCTTTCATATGCCTGTAATTGCAGTGGTCTTGTTTCAGAAGAAGTTTCTGATTTTACAGGATTTGTTTTATTGTCATTTGAATTAGCAACAAAAACGGCATAAAAAGAAGCAAGAATAGCAATGATAGAGGCAATTAATCCAATTGTTCCGGTATCCATAGTATTTGGGTTTTGGACAAAAATACGGGAATTGGTAATTAGGAACCTGCCTGTTGGAAGGCGGGTTTGGAATTTGGGCTAATGTTTTCAGGAATCAACACAATATTAGAAATTCAAATCACATATCACATTTGAATTAAATGAATGTAATAAATGTTTACTTAAATCTTCCAACCTTAAACATTCAACATTATTTTTCCCTTGTTCGAAAGTTAAAAGTTAGAGTAAAAAAGATTCAATCTGTATTTTTGCAGAATGGAAACAGCAACTATAAGTCCGGTGAGTTTTACCAAAGGTGCATTAAAGGAAATTGCTAAATTAATGATAGCAGATGGGTTTGATGCAACTATGAAACTTCGTGTAGGCGTAAAAGGAGGTGGCTGCTCGGGTATGACTTACGTATTAGGTTTTGATCATAAACAGGAAAGTGATCAGGAATTTGAAGTTAATAGTATTAAATGTATAATGACAAAAGCCCATGAATTGTATTTGTTGGGTATGGAAATAGATTGGCAGGATGGATTGAACAATCGGGGGTTTACTTTTAAAAATCCCAACGCAAGCAGTACTTGCGGATGCGGAACATCTTTTGCAGTTTAATTTTTTTAACGTTTAATAAAAAAACTCCCTCCGTAAGCTAGATTGCGGAGGGAGTTTAAATTTTAGGGAATTGAAAAATCTAATTTGTTTTTACAACTTGCAACGTAACATTCTTCGATTTATCCGAATAGCCCATTTCCACAATATAAATTCCTACGGCATATCTACGCATATCCACATCAATTAATTTCAATGCATTGCCATTAAAACTTTTTGTCCAGACTTTCTGCCCGGTTGTATTATAAACATTCACATATCGTAATGTGGTTGGTGTTTGTAAATGCCATACCTGAAATTGATTTGTAAAAGGACTTGGGAATAATTGTATGCCATCTGCTTTTAATGCAACAGGCAAAATTCTTGTTTTAATATTTACATTATCAATAAACACGTTATTGCCGAAATTATTTCTGTTTCTGAAAACAATTTGTATCGGTCCGTTGGGAGCAAAAGAAGATAAATCAAATTTTTCTGTTCTCCATTGACTTGCATTGGTTGGAAAAAATTCAGTGGGTTGTGCATTCACGGGGTCATTTATTGTTTGTAATGCTACTCCCCATTTTTTATAAATTGAAGTAAAGGTTGCACCGCAGTTTGTTGTTATTAATACTTCAACAGTATCCATTGGTAAAATGGTATTGTTAGGGGAAATTCTGGTAACCGCCGCAATGTCAAAACTCATGGAGATTGAATCAACCCCGGTAAAAGTTATTTCTGGTGTATGCAAATAATCAAGTTGGCCAGTTGCATTGTAACGGTAGTTATTCATGAATGCAGAGCCTGAATTGTTATTTCCTGTAACATCTCTTTTCCACGTGATGCTGGCATCGGGATTAAAAACACCCCAGTTGTCAGGAGGGAATGTAGTGTTGCTGAAATTTTCTATTAACCCGGAAGCTGAAGTTCCTAATACAGCAAACGATCTTATCAACGTATCATTATTTATTAGCTGATCACCAATACCACTTATTGAAACGGGGTTAAACGTAAATGCGGTAATGGTGTGTGTGCCGGGTGATAGGGGAGTTG
>JANLSA010000499.1:0-4212 GCA_031362085.1 Bacteroidota bacterium
CCTATTTGAGTTGCTAACCGAATCCGCTGGCTTTCTCCACCGCTTAATGATTTAGAAGATCTATTGAGAGTTAAATAGGTTAATCCAACATCCAATAGAAATTGTAACCGTTCTTTTATTTCCTTCAATACATCTTTGCCAATTGCTTTTTGTTTATCGGTAATTCGTAATTCGATCCCATCAAACCAGGCTGCAAGATTATCCAGATTCATTTCGCTCAACTCTGCAATATTTCTTCCCAAAATTTTAAACCACAAACTTTCTTTTTTTAATCTTGCGCCATTACAGGAGTTACATGTTTTTAAAGTCATAAATTGTTGCACCCATTCCCGCAACGATTCGGTACTATTCGATGATGAAAACCATCTCTTAAGCATGGGAATGATGCCTTCATAACTACCCGTATATTCATGTGGAACCGATTCATCATTTACATCTACTTCGAGTGAAGGATTAATATTTTTATCACCATATAGTAACAAATCCAAATGTGCCTGTGGAAGATCTTTAACGGCTTTATCTAATTTAATTTTATACTTAGCGGCAAATGCTGCAACTTGAAGAAATACGCTGGCATTTCTTTCTTCTCCTAATGGTGCTATTCCTCCTTCCTTTACACTTTTGGATGTGTCGGCTAAAACTTCATTGATGTCGATCGTATAAACATTTCCCAAACCTTTGCAAACCGGGCAAGCACCATACGGCGAGTTAAATGAAAAAGCATTGGGTGATGGTTCTTCATAACTGATTCCTGTTTCTTCGCACATTAATAACTTGGAAAATGAAACCAACCCAGTACCTTCTATTTCTACAAACATTAAATCTTTTCCAAGCTTTAAACATTGTTGAACACTCTGACTGATTCTTGTTTTAAATTCTTCTTCGACTTTCATCCGATCAACTACCAGTTCGATATCATGTATTTTATAACGATCAACCTGCATCTTTGGAACAATGTCTTTTATTTCTCCATCTACTCTTACTTTCAAATAACCTTTCTTTCTTAAATCTTCAAACAATTCACGATAATGTCCTTTTCTGCCACGTACAATCGGGGCAAGCAATATTATTTTCTTATTATAAAATTTTTTAAAAATATTTGCTACAATCTCGTCTTCACTCCATTTTACCATTCGCTTCCCTGTATTGTAGGAATAAGCTTCGCCGGTTCTTGCATATAATAAACGTAAAAAATCATAGATTTCTGTTACCGTACCAACCGTACTTCGGGGATTTTTATTCGTGGTTTTTTGTTCGATTGAAATTACTGGGGACAAACCGGTTATTTTATCCACGTCAGGTCTTTCCATATCGCCAATAAACTGACGTGCATAAGCGCCGAAAGTTTCCATATACCTTCGCTGACCTTCTGCATAAATCGTGTCAAAAGCCAAGGATGATTTTCCGCTGCCACTGATGCCCGTGATAACAACCAATTTATTTTTGGGAATTGAAATATCAATATTCTTCAGGTTGTGTACCCTTGCACCAAAAACTTCAATTGCATCATGATTGATAAGTTCCGGCACTACACCGTTTGTTTTTTCTTTACTCATATAAGAAGGGTGCGAAGATAAGAACAAACCGACAGGGGAAATACTTTCCTGTGTTACCCCAAAAAAAACCGTTTCAGGTTAAACTGAAACGGGATTTTCATTCATTTATCAAAAAAATTGAATCAGTCTACATTAATATCAAAATCTTCATCGGTGTTCATATTAAGGGATTGATGTTTTTCTAAAAAGTTCTTGTATTTATTATAGACATTGGCTGGCTGCTTTTTCCCATTAATGAAAAGTCCGCCATCTTTATGTTTAATTTTATAACCGGCTTTTTTGTCTATTAATCCATCTTTTTCCAGACCATCAACAAATTTCTTATACTCTTTCAACTCAACTTTAGCTTTTTCAATTTCCACTTTAGCCTTATTTAATGATTTTTCTATTTCAGGTCCCATTTTTTTAAGTTCCAGCTCCATATCCTTCATTTTACTCAAGTCGATTTCCATTTTTATTTTATCCAAATCTATTTTCTTCATACTTTCTTCTATCTCAGTTTTTATTTTATTCATATCAACATCTTTCATTGCCAGTTCTATCTCTTTTTTGATTTTATCCATATCAACTGACTTCATTGCGTTTTCAATTTCCATTTTTATTTTATTGCCATCAATTTTTGCAAGAGATTGATTAATTTCAGCCTGGATTTTTTTCATATCCACATCCCGCAATGCTTTTTCTATTTCCAGTTTTATCTTATCACCATCAAAATTTTTCATGGCTTCATCAATTTCCTTTTTTATTTTGTCTAAATCCACTTTCAGATCGGCATTTTCCAATTCTTGAAGAGCTTCATCTAAATCACGAACTTTCTTTTCACGTTCGGTCTTATTTTTTTTCGGTGGTACGGCATCAGAATAGTTATCATTGCCGGCAAAATGAAAACCGGACGGCAGATAATTCCATGAAATAAGAATGACAGATAAACCAACTACTGCTAACATGATAGCTAGCGTTTTTAATACAGAGGTTTGAGGTTTCATAATAATAAATTGTTGATTAAGAAATTTGTTTTTCGGCTATTCGAATTCAAACATACGATTTTATTCGTATTGAGTGATTATTTTTCCCCATTCAACAGAATTTTAACAAAAAGCACCCTGATAAGAATACCAGAGTGCTTCCAAAAATTTTTTATTTGAATTATGATTTACGCATCCACTTAATCATTTCTTTCCAACTGGCCTTCTTACCATATAATAAAATTCCGGTACGGTAAATTTTAGCTGCAAACCAGGTAGTAAGAATAAAACCTGTTATTAAGGATACCATTGATAAGGCTATTTGCCAAAATGGTGGTGATGATGCAATTCTTGACATCATAACGATTGGAGAACTAAAAGGGATGATGCTAGCCCATACCATAATCGGGCTATCCGGAGTATTCACATTACTTGTCATAATAATAAATGAAAAAATAATCGGCATCATGATCGGAAGCATTAAGGATTGTGCTTCCTGAGGGTCTTCATTTATTACACTACCTACCGCAGCAAATAAAGATGAATAAAAGAGATAACCCCCAATAAAATAAAACAGGAACATGCCTAAAATCAAACTCCAGTTTAATGATGACAGATTTGCTATTGCTTTTGCTGCTCCACTATATTGTGCAACATTGGGTGTCATTACACCGGGATTATTTTGTATCTGTTGTACCTGTGCCATCATATCCGAAGGCAAAAAGGATAGTGCCGCAAATGAAATAATGGTAATAAGAATTATCCATAATAAAAGTTGAGTAAGACCAACTGCACCTATTCCTAAAATTTTACCCATCATGAGTTGAAATGGTTTTACACTACTCACTATTACTTCGGCTATGCGATTTGTTTTTTCTTCCATTACACCCCGCATCACCATTGCACCAAAAATAAACATCGTCATATAAATTAAAATACCGCTAAACATTCCAATGCCGGCATTAATACCCGAATTCACATTTTTATTTTTCTCATCGGTATTATCAACAGAGTAATAGGAAGAAGAAGCATTATTAATCGAATCGACTTCATTTACTGTAATATTTTTTTCCAGTAATTTCTCACTCACATAAGCACTGTTTAGCCTGCTCTTTATCCGTTCCATTGTTTCTGGCGATGCAGCTTTCACCGTTTTCAATAACAAAATCTTTCCAACAGTGTCAACTGAATATAAATAACCATCAAATCCTTTGCTGGCAAAATCACTGGTATCCACACCCGCATTAAAAACGAATTCCATTTTAGAAGAATCGCTTTTTAAAAATTTAGCCAGCACTCCTTTCTTATCATCCACCGCAATTCTTTTTTTGCTATCTCCGGATTTTGAAGCAAAGAATGCACTGCCGGCAATGAAGAGAACTATTACCAACGGCAATAAGATAGTAGAAAGTAAAAAAGTTTTATTTCTTACTCTTGTTATGTATTCTCTTTTTATAATCAACCAAATTTTATTCATAAAATATTTTTAGGTGTTGTCTGAGTTCTTAAAAAATAATTACTGTGCCTGAAATTGCCTTGTTGAGGGTGTCCCTTCAACTAATTTTATAAAGATTTCATTTAAAGAAGGAAGTATTTCATTGAAGGAATGAATGCTGCTGCCATGCTGTAGCAGATAGGTAAGTACATCATTAGGACTGCTGCCTTCTTTTATTTTGATAACCGTATTATCT
>JANLSA010000504.1:0-21627 GCA_031362085.1 Bacteroidota bacterium
TTTATTTTTTTTGCCAGGCCCTGCTTTGCCCGCTGTAGCAAGGATTCAACTGCTTTCACACTTGTATTCATAATTTCGGCTACTTCCTTTTGTGTACGGTCTTCAATTCTTACCAATATCAGTGCGGTTTTCTGACTTGCAGGTAATTCATTTATCAGCTTAAGGAGCTGTTGCAGTTCTTCTTTATCCTCTGTTGCTATTCCGGGATGGTTAAAGTGCCCTGCATCTTCAATAGGTTCGTTTGTTTCGGAATGGAACAAGGAACTGATAAAGCCAAATCTTTTTTTTGATTTTTTACTTCTGATAAAATCAAGGCAATGATTAATTGTAATCCGGTAAATCCAGGTTTTAAAAGAAGCCAGTTCCGGATCATGTTTTTCATAATGCTGGTAAACTTTTACAAACACTTCCTGTGTAATATCCTGCGCATCTTCAGTATGCTGCACATAATTTAATGCCAGGTTATAGACAAGTTGTTTATAATCTTCAAACAGAACTTTGAATCGGGTTTCGTTTTGCATTTAATCGTCACAGAAGAGATAAGGAAATATTTTGCTTTCTACATCCCATACTTATCAACCAAATAAATAAACGCCGCCATATTTACAGCACCCAGTTCCAGTTCACGTTTATTTACATTTTCAAATACATCATTTCTTGCATGGTGTATATCAAAATAACGTTGACTATCGGGATTCATACTTGCTGTTGGCGTTTTTAATAAACGGTTTAAAGTGCCAATATCGGCACCGCCACCGCCTTTTACAAATTCACTGCAACCATAAGGTGCAATCAATTCTTTCCAGGATAAAAATTTTCTGTATTGTTCATCACTTCCACTAAAGCCTAATGACCTTGGAGTAAAACCACCTGCATCACTTTCCATTGCTAAGATATGCTTCTCTTTTTTTGCGGCGGCCTCTTCTCCATATTTAATACCGCCCCGCAATCCATTTTCTTCATTCGCAAATAATACAAAACGAATTGTTCGTTTCGGTTTATAACCAAGAGCTTTAAATGCCCTAAGTATTTCAATCGTCTGCACACAACCTGCACCATCATCATGTGCACCTTCGCAATTATCCCAGCTATCCAAATGGCCACCTACTGTTATTATTTCATTTGGAAATTCTGAACCTACCAGTTCGCCAATCACATTATGACCAATCGCACTATCCAGATAATATCCATAAGTTTTCAACGTAACTTTTAATTTCCCTTTTTGCAATTCACTACTCAACCAGTCCGCATCACGCAAACCAATAGCAACAGCCGGTATTTTTGGAAATGAATCAATATATCTCGTGGCACCTGTATGCGGATTGTTATCGGTGCTGTTACTCATGCTTCTTACAATTACTGCTTTTGCTCCATACTTTGCAGCACGGCTTGGCCCATTGCCACGGTATTGCCCTGCATCACGATAGGCTAAAAATGTACTGACATATGTATTATCGAATTTGTAATTATAAAAAACAATCTTTCCTTTTACTTCATTTTTTTTCTTTTCCAATTCATCAAATGAATTTACCAGAAGCACTTCTTCCGTAACACCCGCTGCACCACTCCCCATCGAATTCCCCAGAGCAACCACATCTAATTTTTTATTTAGTAACCCCAGGTTTATTTTTTTATTCGATGAATTAAATGTTGGAACAAACGCTTCATCTTTTCCGCCACGAACCCAATGTGGCACATTGCATGCCTGCATTATTACTTTGTCTGCACCCGTTTCCTTCATTACTTGTTCACCCCATTGCTCTGCCATTATCATTTGAGGTGAACCCGCTAATCGGCCTCCGATTTTTTTGGTAAGGTTGCGCAGGTTGTCATACGCTTTTCCATTCATTAGTATTTCATCTGAAATTTTTTTAATCATTATGGAATCTTCACGCTGCGAAAAACCATTGTAAGCAATTGTAATTACACAAAAGGACAGGATAAATTTCTTCATGTAGTGTATTTTGGCTGAAAGTAATGAAAGCTGCGATTTGTAACAAATTATTGATATGAACGGTTTGTATGAATAGAACAGAAGTAATTACCTTCGGGTTCTATGACTATTAATAAGACCATGCGTATTGGAATTGTTTGCTATCCGACTTTTGGAGGATCGGGTGTATTAGCTACTGAACTCGGCAAAGCCTTGGCCAATAAAGGACACCAGGTTCATTTTATAACCTATCAGCAGCCGGTAAGATTGGGCTCATTTACACCTAATATTTTTTATCACGAAGTTCAGGTACCCACTTATCCTTTATTTGATTTTCCGCCCTATGAAACGGCATTGGCAAGTACGATGGTAGATGTGATTAAGAATAATGATTTAGACTTGCTGCATGTACATTATGCTATTCCACATGCATCAGCTGCGTATATGGCAAAACAGATTTTAAAAAAAGAAGGTAAAAATATTCCAGTCATTACCACTTTGCACGGAACAGATATAACGTTGGTAGGCAGAGATAAAATGTATGCACCTGTTGTTACGTTTTCAATTAATGAAAGTGATGCGATAACTGCCGTATCCAATAATCTGCGTGATGAAACCTTCAAACATTTTAAAATTGACAAAGAGATAGAAGTGATTGTAAACTTTGTGGATGTAAGCCGTTTTACCCGCAAACCAATTGATGCTTTTAAAAAAATGATTGCTCCTAATGGTGAAAAAGTATTGATGCATGCATCTAATTTCAGGAAGTTGAAACGCATACCTGATGTAATAAAAATTTTTAAAGAAGTAAATGATAAAATACCCAGCCGTTTAATGTTGGTTGGCGATGGACCTGAAAGGCCTGCGGCAGAAGATCTTTGCCGCGAATTAGATCTTTGTGATGAAATAAGATTTGTAGGCAAACAAGAACAAATGGAAGATATTCTTGCCATTGCTGATTTATTTCTGTTGCCATCTGAATATGAAAGTTTCGGTTTGGCTGCACTGGAAGCTATGGCTGCAGGTGTACCGATTGTAACAACCAATGCAGGCGGATTATCTGAAATAAATATTCCTGGCGAAACGGGTTATATGGGTGAGGTTGGAGATGTGAAAACGATGGGACAGCAAGCCATTAAAATTTTAAGTGACCCTTTGGTTTTGAAACAATTTAAAGAACGTGCAGCTAAGTATGCTATGAAATATGACATCAGCAATATTGTTCCGGAATACGAAAAATTGTATGAACGATTTTTATAAAAATAAAACCCCGAATAATTTCGGGGTTTATATTTTTCTTGAACGATTTTTTTATCTGCGCCGAAGCCATTGTTCAGGATTTTGCTCCCTCGCTTCTATCAGCAACATAAAATCAATTTGACCACCTGTACCATTATCAGCAGTAGCTGTTTTGCCTAATTGCTGACCAGTCGAAACCCGGGAGCCTTTACTCACTGAAACAGATGAAAGATTTCCATAAGAAGTTAAGTATTTACCATGTTTGACAAATACTGCCTTTGAATCACCGAGATCATGAACGGCAACTACCTCTCCATCAAAAACAGACTTTACAGTTTGCCCGGCATTTTCTGTTATAATTGTAATACCTGAACTTTCACCAACAATTCCTTTCAATTCTTCCACATTATATTTTCCAAAATGAATACTTACATAACCATTGTCCACGGGCCAGGGAAGTTTTCCTTTATTCGTTTGAAATTCCCCTGATAATTTTATATCCCCTGAATTTAGTTCGATTGAATTGTTATTTGTTTTAACCGTAGTTGGTTTTATTACAGTTGTGCCTGGCTTATCGCCAACTGCCGGAGTGATGGTTGTGCTATTCCTTTTATTTGCTTCGGCTTCTGCTGCTTCTGCTTTTTTTCTTGCAATGTCATTTGCTTTTGCAATTCGTTTTATAACAGCAGCTATTGCATTTTTAATATCCTTATCTCTTTTCTTTTTTGCATTCAATTGTGCTAATAAGTCTTTCTCCTGACCTTTCAACTTTGAAACTACTGCGGCCTTTTCATTTTTTTGTTTAGCCAATTCACTTACCTGACTTGTTTGGTTTTTCAAAGCAACATTTTTCGTTTCTTTTTTTGAAAGTTGCTGCTTTCTTCTTTGTAAAATTAACTCCTGGGTTTCTTTAATTGTTTCGGCTTGCTGTTCTCTGTATTTCCGGTATTGCTTCAGATAAGAGATGCGTTTCATCGCATCATTAAAACTGGTGGCAGAAAAAATAAAATTCAGATAATCGTAGTTGCTCCTGTTTTTATAGGCATACACCACACTTTTGGCATATTGCATTTTCAAGGTGTCTAGCTGATTTTGTAACCGGTAAATTTCAATATTACTCCGATAGAGATCATCATCAATAAACCTAAGTTCTTTACTGATACTATTGATAAACCGCTCCTGAAGATTAATTTTTTTATTCAGCACATTTAATTCGCCGAGTGATGATTTTGCCTGACCATGTACCCGGATATAATCCCTTTCAATCGCTTTTATTTCTTCCTGAAGTTCCTGCCGCTCTTTTTCCATCTGAGTTTTGTCCTGTACAGGTTGTGCATTTAAAGCAATGGCTGAAATTAGAATGGCAAGGAATAAGATAATTTTCTTCATCGTTCATGGATTTTGACGTTATAAATACATGGGGTGCGGATAGTAATAACGGATGATTGCAAGATAAATTTTATTCATCAGTTTCTATCGTAGTTTTTGGGTACTGAAAAAGGAAAACTTAACGTTTCATTAAAATCATAATTTTTAAAATCAAGCTTTACATCCAGTTTCGTTTTATCGGAAACTGAAATTTGCCGCTTGGTCGAAAAGCGAACTCCTTTTTTTGTTTCGTACTTTTCATACACCAGATCACAGGTTCTGTTGCGGAGTATATCCATATCATCCAGTTTACTGTGTTGTATTTTTTTATCAGCGTCATGCAATGTTATAAAATGCCGGAAGATGACACCCAGACTCAGCAGGGATAATTCTTCACCCGACTTTTCATAAGAAACGATATTGCTGTCGAGATAAACCGGGTTGCCAATTATTAAATCCTGTAAGGTGGAAAGATCAAGTGGTAAAGCAGTTACTTCCTGAAGATAACTTACACTGCGTGCTGTATAAACTTTGTCAAGCTTATTCAGCAGTTTTACAGAATCTTTTGTTATCACAACCCGGATTGCCTCTATTCCCAATAATGCATTTACTGAAATCCAGATGATACTATCTTTATACATACGCAGGGCTGCGTTCACATTATATTTTTTTCCATCTCCGCCACTGTAATCTACTTCTACCTTTGCATTGAATGAAGTGAAAAATATTTTTTGAGCATTGACCGCACTTAAAGCAGCATGAATATAGTTTATAGAATCTTCATGGGCCGTATTCAAATTTGTCACTACCACTACTTCAGCAGTATCTCTTTTATTTATTGCTGTTTGAAGTTTTTTGGGTCCCCGGCATGAAGTAATAAATAAAGTAAATACGATCACTGAAAAAAAAGTAAATACCGGTTTTTTATGTCTCCTGATTGAGTATTGAATACCTGCCTGCCGGTAGGCAAGGTTGAATATTGAATGTTGATTTTTTTTCATTGAATTATTTTTTCCCGGTACTGCCAAATCCCCCATCTCCTCTTTCAGAAGTTTCCAACTCATCCGCTTTTATCCATTCTATTTTTTCTACTTTTTGTATTATCATTTGTGCAACCCGGTCGCCACTATTGATGATTTGTTCCTCCGTAGAAAGGTTGATTAAAATTATTTTAATTTCTCCCCGGTAATCCGAATCAACCGTCCCGGGAGAATTGAGACAGGTAATGCCTTGTTTAATGGCAAGACCGCTGCGAGGTCTTATCTGTGCTTCATAATTTTTGGGCAGTTCAATAAACAAACCGGTTGGCACCAATACCCTTTCCATTGGCTTTATCGTTAATGGCATAGATAGAAACGCTTTTATATCCATACCCGACGATCCCACGGTAGCATACTGCGGTGAATTATTGTTCGAATGATTTATAATTTTTACCTGTATTAAACCCATGCGGGCAAAGATAAGAGAGAGAAATGAGTTAGCTGAAATAATTCAAACTTGATATTGGATGATGGCTGTTAATAAAGCTTGGCATTTTAATCGCTGAGCAAGTCAGGTCTTCTGTCCTTTGTTCGTTGTTGCGATTGTTCGTTTCGCCATTCTTCAATGAGTTTATGATTTCCGCCCATTAAAATATCCGGCACTTTCCATCC
The DNA here is from genome assembly GCA_031362085.1 of Bacteroidota bacterium. GTDB lineage: Bacteria > Bacteroidota > Bacteroidia > Chitinophagales > Chitinophagaceae > VBAR01. Next base: position 6,193 of record JANLSA010000504.1, read on the forward strand.
GCGAAAATCTTCTGGTCTTGTATAAACCGGTGGTGCTAATAAATTATCCTGGAATGAATCAGTGAGAGCAGATGTTTCGTCATTCAATACACCGGGTAATAATCTTCCAATCGTATCCACTAAAACAGCAGCAGCCAGTTCGCCACCACTTAAAACATAATCGCCAATTGAAATTTCTTTTGTAATAAAATGTTCACGTATTCTTTCATCAATGCCTTTATAATGTCCGCAGATCAGCAATAGGTTTTCTTTTAAAGATAAACTATTTGCAATTTTTTGATTCAACATTTCTCCATCGGGAGTTAAAAAAATTATTTCATCAAATTTTCTTTCAGCCGATAATTCTTCAATTGCTTTTGCAAGCGGTTCACACATCATTACCATACCTGCACCACCGCCATACTGGTAATCATCCACCTGACCATACTCATTTACTGCCCATTTACGCAGGTTGTGAATATGCAGTTGCAACAATCCTTTTTCCTGAGCCCTTTTCATAATGCTATGCTGCATTGGGCTTTCGAGTAATTCCGGTAAAACGGTGATGATATCTATTCGCATAAATTATTTCTTCAACTGAATCAGGCAAATTATTTGAATTGGTTCAAAGATAAATGAAGATTCAAGATGAGGTACCGGAACATTTAAATATCAGTAATAAAAAGCCCGGCGATAAAAATCGCCGGGTGGAATTAATGGGTACATCCTTTATTTGGTTTTTCCATAGTCCACCGTCAGTTTAAAGAAGGTGAACGTCCAATAAACAATTTAACTCCCTTCTCCGTAAGGAGAAGGGTTGGGGATGAGGTTAACTACAACCTCCCTGATTACCGCAATTCAAACATTTATAACAAGTGCCGCTGCGCATCATAATATGACCACATACATTACAGGCAGGTGCATCGCTCTGCATATTTTTATTTGCAGCATTCATTGCATCCAGGCTATTATCTGCTTTTACTGAATACGTAGCAGCTACAGCACGTTGAACTTTTGCCGGTTGGGGAGCTACTCCACCATTCGCAGATCCAATTACTCTTACTCCGGATAGTTCTGGTGATTTATCATATTCTAAATTGGATGGAATTTCATCCCAATCATCAGAGCCGGTATTCAATACTTCGGGTTTATCTAACACATGTACCAGGTCAGTTCTTCCCAAATATTCATAACCTAATACACGGAAGATAAAATCAACAATCGATGTGGTTGACTTAATATTCGGATGCTCCACAAAACCGGATGGATCGAATTTGGTAAATGCAAATTTGTCAACAAACTCTTCGAGTGGTACACCGTATTGTAGTCCGATTGAAATAGAAATAGCAAAACAGTTCATAATGCTGCGCATGGTTGCTCCTTCTTTCGCCATGTCTAAGAAAATTTCTCCTAACGTTCCATCAGCATATTCACCTGTTCTTAAAAATACTGCCTGTCCATTAATTTTTGCTTTTTGAGTAAAGCCTCTGCGTTTTGCCGGTAATGCACGGCGTTCTACTATTCTTGCAAGCTGACGTTTTAATTTTGTATCGGCGCTACTTTGTACCCGGCGATTTACTTCTTCCAATAATTCCTCTACAGTCAAATTACTTAAATCAACAATTGTAGATACGGGTTGTTCTTCTGACTGCTGATTGCTGACTGCTGGTTGTTGACTACTGTCTTCGGATTTTTTCTTTTTATCACTCTTACTACTTAAAGGTTGTGACAATTTAGATCCATCTCGATATAAAGCATTTGCTTTTAGCCCTAACTTCCAGCTGAGATAATATGCATCGCCAATTTCTTCTACAGTTGCTTCATTAGGAAGGTTAATCGTTTTAGAAATAGCTCCACTGATGAAAGGTTGTGTAGCACCCATCATACGAATATGACCATGTGCATGAATATAACGCTGGCCTTTTTTACCACATCGGTTGGCACAATCAAAAACAGGAAGATGCTCATCTTTTAATAAGGGAGCCCCTTCAAGCATCATAGTGCCACATACATAATCATTGGCAGCTTCTATCTGTTCGTCTGTAAAGCCTAAGGCTTCCAGCATACTCCATTCAAGATCGTTGTATTGATCTTCAGTAAATCCAAGTCTTCTCAAACATTCTTCACCTAATGCATATTTATTAAAGATAAATCCGATTTCAAAAGCGGTTAATGCAGCGGCATCTAATTTTTTTATTTCATCTGCGATAAATCCTTTTTCACTTAATGTTTGATGATTGATAAAAGGTGCGCCGGCAAATGATGCAGAACCGGTAGCATATTTAATAATTGCTTCTGATTCTTTTTCTGAGTAACCTAAATTTTTTAATGCTGCCGGTACTGACTGATTGATGATTTTAAAATATCCACCACCTGAAAGTTTTTTAAATTTCACTAATGCAAAATCGGGTTCTACTCCGGTCGTATCGCAATCCATTACCAACCCAATCGTTCCGGTTGGTGCAATAACAGTTGATTGCGCATTACGATAACCATACTTCTCTCCCATTGCTACTGCTTCATCCCATGCATTGCATGCAGCTTTCAACATATAATCAGGGCAATGCTGTGCCTTTATTCCCTGTGGTTTCAAACTTAGTTTTTCAAATTCATCTGCATCATAAGCTGCAAGGCGATGATTGCGCATTACCCGCATCATATGCTCTTTGTTTTCTTCGTACCGTGGAAATGCTCCCAGGATTTGAGCCATCTCAGCAGATGTTTTATAAGAAATACCTGTCATGATAGCCGTAATTGCGCCAGCAATACCTCTTGCTTCTTCACTATCATAAGGAATACCACTTACCATTAACAGGGTACCGAGGTTTGCATAACCCAATCCTAATGTTCTGTATTCATAACTTAATTGTGCCACTTCTTTTGAAGGGAACTGTGCCATCAATACAGATATTTCTAAAACAACAGTCCATAAACGGCAATTGTACTCATACCCTTCTACATCAAAAATATTATTCTCCGTATCAAAAAATTTCATGAGGTTGGCTGATGCAAGATTGCAAGCCGTATTATCCAGGAACATATATTCGCTGCATGGATTCGATGCACGAATCAATCCACCTTCCGGACAAGTATGCCACTCATTAATAGTAGTATCATATTGTGTACCCGGATCTGCACAACGCCAGGCTGCATAAGCAATCTGGTTCCATAATTCACGGGCAGGAACTTTCCGCATTACTCTGCCATCCATTCTTCCTTTCAATTCCCAATCTTCATTATTATCCAGTTTTTCAAAAAATGAATTGGGTATGCGAACAGAGTTATTTGAATTTTGACCCGAAACTGTTTTGTATGCTTCGCCTTCATAGTCGCTGGCATAGCCAGCACTAATCAATGCACTTACTTTTTTTTCTTCTTCTACTTTCCAATTTACAAATTCAACAATTTCCGGATGATCCAAATCGAGGCAAACCATTTTTGCAGCCCGGCGTGTAGTACCACCCGATTTGATAGCACCTGCAGCACGGTCACCAATTTTTAAAAAACTCATTAAGCCAGATGAAGTACCACCACCACTTAATTTTTCTCCTTCACCACGAAGATTAGAATAATTGGTACCAACACCCGAGCCATATTTAAAAATTCTTGCTTCCCGAACCCATAGGTCCATGATGCCACCATCATTTACCAAATCATCTTTTACACTTAATATAAAACAGGCATGCGGCTGCGGACGTTCATACGCCGAGGTTGATTTTTTTAATTCACCATCTACTGCATCTACATAATAATGTCCCTGTGGCTTCCCTTTTATACCATAACTTTCATACAAGCCCGTATTAAACCATTGTGGTGAATTCGGAACACACATTTGATTTAATATAGAATAGACTAACTCCTCATAAAAAATTTGTGCATCTTGTTCGGAAGCAAAATATCCATAACGTTCGCCCCATACCCGCCAGCAATTAGCCAGGCGATGTGCAACTTGTTTTGCAGAAGTTTCTCTACCGAGACTTCCGTCAGTTTGCGGAACGCCTGCCTTTCGAAAATATTTTTGTGCTAAGATATCTGTTGCAATCTGACTCCACTGCCTGGGTACTTCTACATTGTTCATTTCAAATACAACTTCACCACTTGGATTGCGGATAACAGAAGTACGGTAATCATATTCAAACAAATCGTACACATCTTTATCGTCTCGTGTAAAGCGACGATTGAATTGCAAACCGTTTTTAGCGGATGCTGCTTTTTTACTTGCCATAACTTAAAAGAATTTTTTTGGGTTTTGGTTGATCCTGCTTTCAGGCGAAAGACCATTACGAAAGTATTTTTTGCAATCAGTATTTCCTATTTTCAAATATCCACAAAGGTGGATAAGGGATGTGGAATATTTTTAAATGCAAGCCAGTACTTCATTTCAGGGCTTATACACTTCAAAATAAGATTTTTTTCAAAATTTTTTTTGGAAAATTTGTTTATCAAGCTTAGTGAAATATAATGCTGAAACCCGATTGTATTAAACACCTTTCTGGCATGGATTTAAAGCTAAACATTACAATGAAAAGCAGGCTGTATAAGTGTTACACTAAATCGATTGGCTGAAAGGCTGAATGAATAAGGATTTAATAACAGAATGATAATATTTTTTTAACATACAATTTTTATGGACTAAAAAAATTAATTTTCCGCATTCACTATTTAGTAAAAACAATTTTTTGATCTATATGCATCTATTCAAGACGCCGGATCATTTTATTTTACGAATAAAAATTATTTGTACTGATTAGTTGTAAAAAAAGAGGAGTAAAAAAAATTTATTTATTAACCCGAATTATATTTTTATTTCAAAAACTATCCTTTGCGTTTAATCGAAATCTATAAAACTGGCTCTATTAAATTGGTGGAATAAATCAATGATGGCAACGGAGGTCCGATTTAGATTGCCAGCAAACAGGTAATCGTAATTATGCTTGTTTAAAATCATTTATATAGTTATTCATTAAAGATTAAAATCGAATGGGTAAACCGGAAATATTTTCGCATTTTTGCAGGAATCCAACCGGACAGTATGAAGACAGGTATTTATCAATCACTGGAACAAAGAAAAAAGCAAGGCCAAAAATCTTTTGCCGTACTTATTGACCCCGATAAGACAAATACTGCTGTGCTTGATGAACTGATTCAACTTTCTCTTACGGCAAAGGTTGATTATTTTTTGGTGGGTGGCAGCCTGGTTATTTCCAATCATCTTGATGAATGTATTCAGCAAATAAAAAAGAACTGCTCCATTCCTGTTATTTTATTTCCAGGTAGCCCATCACAAGTAAGTAAATATGCGGATGCACTTCTTTATCTTTCCCTTATCAGCGGTCGCAATCCTGAATTATTAATAGGACAGCATGTAGTATCAGCTCCATTTGTAAAAATGAGTGGCCTTGAAATTATGCCCACAGGTTATATGGTAATAGATGGTGGTGCGCCAACAACCGTATCTTATATAAGCAATGCATCTCCGATCCCTGCCGATAAAAATGAAATTGCTATGTGCACGGCTATGGCTGGTGAAATGCTGGGCATGAAATTAATTTATATGGATGCGGGCAGTGGAGCTAAAAGAGCAATTACTGAAAAAATGATTGAATCGGTTGCAAAAAATATTTCTGTTCCATTAATAATCGGAGGTGGAATTCTGGAACCCGAAAAGGCATATCTCAATTGTAAAGCTGGCGCTGATGTGATTGTTGTTGGCAATGCGATTGAAAAAAATGCTTCCCTGATTTCTGAGATGGCGGCTGCAGTGCACTCGGTACCTGTTAAATTTGTTTAATGAACTAAGAAGGCTCTCTTATTGATTGCAATGCATAATCATTTTACTTTAACTCCTCCACTTTCACTCTTGATGGTGTATCCTTTCCCGCTATAACCGTTTTTGAACTGAGTGCTATAGATTTTATTATCATCGCCATATTCTCCATATCCAGTGTTTCAATTTGATCGGTTGCTTTATGATAGTTAGGTTCATTATCCATTTTAGAAGTGGAAATAGTATGTGCAGGTACACCGAGCCTTGCCAATGTTGCGTTATCTGATCTGTAAAAAAGATTTTGTGCTGTATATGGATCCGGATAAAAACTAAAACCACTGCCTTCTAAATTTTTTTGAAGTATTGACCCCATATCTGTTTTTTCAAACCCGGTGATGTAGGCAGAATTCTTTCCCCATTTACTTTCGGTGCCGATCATTTCTATATTAAACATAGCTACCACTTTTGCCGGATCAAACTGGCGTGAAAAATATTGTGAGCCATAACCCCCTTTTTCTTCGGCGGTAAAAGCAACGAAAATAATTGTCCGCTCATTATTATTTAATGCCTTAAAATATTTTGCCAGCATCATTACGGCAGTTGTACCGGCAGCATCGTCATTAGCTCCATTATATATTGAGTCGCCTTCAATTGGTTTGCGAATACCCAAATGATCATAATGTGCTGAAAAGATTACATACTCATCATTTTTATTTTTGCCAGGCAATACGCCAACTATGTTTGCCAATTTCAATTCACTTATTTCGTGTCTTGCTTCTACCGTAAAAATTTTTGGATCTTGTGTAGTCAAAACAAATACAACACTATTCTCAATTTTAAATAATTGTCTTTTCAGATTTGTAAGCCGGTTAAAATTTTTTGTATAGGCTGTATCCACCAGTACTAAATAGTTTTTACCAGAACGGATTAGTTTCTGAGCTTCAGCATTCAAGTTTTTCCCCGCATCCAGTTTTATTTTTTCATACCCTGATTTTTCATTTATATATAAACCCGGCTGACAGGTTACAACAATTACATTTTTTATTTCTACTACCTCATTATCAAAATAACAGGATGCATTTGAAAATTTTGGAGTTATCATTGCAAAGTCCTGTTTGTAACTTCCATTTTTATTCAAGGTTTGTAAACCCGCTTTCTTAAATTCTGAAACAATAAAATCTGCCGCTTTATCTATACCGGGTGTACCCGCCTCACGACCTTGCATATCATCAGCACTCAGTATTTTTTCTATCCGCTCTACTTCTTTCGCATTGATGATTGCTTCGATAGGTTGTCCGTAAACAACTTTACCTGAAACAAGCAACATTAGGATTACAATAAATAATTTCATTTGTTAGTTAGTTAAAGATTCAAATTTATTTAAATGGTTTTAAAATTCATTACCATTTAAACCGTTGGCTTTTTTTTATCAACATTACTGGTAATTCAAAAAACAAGTTAATACTTATTGATAAGGTACTGTATCAAATGATTTTATTTTCTTTTTATCAGGATTCAGTGTAAATTAGAACCCGAATAGGGTTTTTTAAAAAAAAATCCGGCCTGTCTGGCTCTAAAGAAAACCTACCATTTTCCAAATCAGATTTATTAAAACATGAAAAAGCTAATACATCTTGTATTAATTCAGTTTCTGGTAACGGTTGTTTTTTCCCAGGATTATGGTACGGGTGATAACACAACAGATGCTGATTTAAAGAAATTATTAAAAGCAGCTACCCGATCCCGGGGTGATAGAATCGATTTGCCGGATTCTTTTTCAATAAAACAATATGCACCACAACCTCAAAATCAGGGTAAGCTGGAAACTTGTGTGGGATGGAGCACAGCTTATGCTGCCAGAACAATCAGCTTCATGATTAAAAAAAACCTGACACATCCGGACAGTATTAAAAAATATGCATTTTCACCCGGTTATATTTATTATAAAATAAAAGACCCTGCTGATAAAAATTGTACAATAGGAAGTAAAATTCAGGATGCTATGGCAGTAATGAAAAGTACAGGTGCAATCTTAAAAAAAGATGGGCTTGAAGATTGTATGATAAATTTCCCAAAGAAAATGGAACAAAAAAAAGCATCGCCCTATTTAATAAAAGACTATCAGTTGCGTAATGAAAATATTGGCTCATTTTCAGACAATGATATTCTTGATCTCAAAAAAAGTTTAACAGAAAAAAAACCAGTCGTTATTAGTTTGAAAATTGATGAATCATTTAGTAAAGTTTCTACTAATAGTTTTTGGTCGCCATCATCAGTGGGTCGCGGTCATGCCATGTGTATTGTTGGATACAATGACAGTATTGGTAATGGTGGCTCATTTGAAGTAATGAATAGTTATGGTACCAGTTGGGGCAACCAAGGTTTTTTCTGGCTCAGTTATAAACAATTGATAAGTTATGGCAGATATGCTTTGGAGTTAATGGATGCTGAAGCGCCAAGTACAAGAGGGAATGGATTTCAAAACCTTCAAATTGCTGGAAAAATTGAATTCTTAAAAGTCGCTGGTAGCTGTTCTACTGGCAAAAAAAAAGTTATCTCGGTATCTGGCCCAATAATAAATACAAACGGTATAATAACCGGGAATACCAGGACTGGTGAGTTTAATTTATACCGCCTAAACGACACGCTTCAAAACGATACAAAATTTCAAATACGATTCAGCGCATCCACACAATCGTATATCTATATTTTTTCTCAAGACGATAAAGATACTATATCAGAATATTTTCCTCCAGAAAATAGTACGATCAGCGCTGCCATAAATTCGCCAAATACAACCTACTATTTACCCAATGAAAATAGTTGCGCTCAACTGACTTCACCGGCAAAAGAAAACATCTGTATCTTATACAGTAAATCAGAAATAAATTTAAAAGACTTGATTCAGATCATTAAAGGGAAAAGATCAAATATTCTTGAGGCAGTAAAGTTTAAATTGGGTAAAAGGTTGATTGACGTAAGAAAAGTTGATTTTAATGAAAAGGAAATAATATTCCGGGCACCGGCTGACGAAAATTCTGTACTTTGTTTTTTTGTAGAAATGGTTCATAACTAAAAAGTAAAAAACAATTGGACTGAGATGTCATTTCTTTATTAAGAAATAAATAAAATCATATTGAAACCCCTTTTATTTTAAAAAAGATAAAAACAATTTTATGCGGTTCCCAATTTTTATAATCAAACTAAGTTTATGTGTGGTGCTGGTTATTTCTTGCTTTATTTCTTTTGCTCAGGATGCAAAATATTATTTTGATAAAGCCGATACTTTTTACATTAAATATACTATTAAAGGAAATTTTGATTCTGCCATTGCCTATTATACTAAAGCAATCAGCCTGGATTCAAATTTTGCTTTGGCTTATGCCAGAAGAGGATTTACTTATTTAACAAAAAAGAACGGGTTCGAAACAACGATAACAGATTGTACAAAAGCCATCAGCCTGATGCCTGATTCCGCTAAACTTTCTGAATGTTATTATTACCGGGGTGAAGCATACTTTAAAAAAGAATTTTATGATTCAGCTATTGCTGATTACACAAAAAGTTTAGACCATATTACAAGTGAGAGTAAGGAAATTTGGGATATTTATAACGGCAGGTTCAGGGCTTATTTTAACACCAGTCAATTTGAATCCGCTAAACCGGACATTGATAAAGTAATTGAACTCAGGCCTAAATTTCCCGGGTATTATAATAACAGGGGAGTTTGTTATAACAGTATGGGACAATATCAACTTGCAATAAATGATTATTTAACCAGTCTTGTAAACAAAACACATAACAGTAGCGGCAATGCTTATTTTAATATTATTTCACCGTTGGTCCGGTTAAAAAGATTCGACGAAGCTGTTCTTTTTTCTAAGTTGTATTTTAAAAATAAATCTGAGAATAATCTAAGTTCATTTTTATATGATGGCAAAGACACTGTGAAATATAAATTTTACAGATATTTTATTAAAGCAGTTTTACAGGTTTCCGATAATAAACTTCAGGATGCTTTAGCCAGTCTGGATACTTCATCAAAGGAATATTATTCAGGTATCAAAGAAGAACAGACCAGAAGACTTTATGTGGACATTCTTGCTTTAAACGGTTATATATCAGAAAAACTAGGAGGGTTGGAAGATGCAAGAGATAATTATAATAAGGCATTGATACTTGTACCACCAAACCAACAACCTGATATAAAAGCAGCCTTGGAAGCCTTGGATGAGACAGAAGTAGTTACAAGATCTAATGACAAAGATGGACCTGTATTAGATGATGATAGCATTTATGTGTCCACTCCAAAACCCATAAAAGCAAATAACGATACTCGTGCATTTAGCATTGTGAGTGACAGTGTAAAAATTCGTGTCGATGGTAAAGTAGAAGATGAATCAGGCATACTGTCTGTAAAAGTGAATAGCATTGCTGTTACTAATTTAGAAAAGAACGGAACCTTTTTAACCTACATTACTGTAGATGCTGGTGCCAGCACATTAAAATTAACTGCAACGGATAAAAAAAATAATACATCAGAAAAAATTCTTAATATACCCGGAACAATAGCCAAACCGGAACAAATACAAGAAACAGATCCCGGAAGTTTAGGAAAATTTTACGCAATACTTATTGCCGAAAAAGATTACAGGGATCCCAACTTTGATGATTTGAAATATCCGGTAAGAGATGTAGAGAAATTAAGAAATGTTCTGGTAAAGAATTACACTTTTGAAGAAAAAAATGTTGATACCTTAATCAACCGGAGCCGTGAAGATATATTAGAGACTATAATAGCCCGGTGCAAAGCCCTTGGCGAAAAAGATAATTTAATGATATTTTATGCAGGCCATGGAGACTCCACGATGGATATTGAGAGACAGCCTAAAGGTTTTCTGATACCCAGCACAGCCACAAGAAACAAAATATCGAATTATATTACATCAGAAGAAATATCAAATGCAGTTTTTAACAGTCACACAAAGCACATACTTGTCGTTCTGGATGCTTGTTTTAGTGGGGCGTTTATAAGAAAACGGAGTTGGAATGTTGATGGAGATATCATTGAACAACGGAAATTAAGTAGTCGTAAAGTTATGACGAGTGGTAGTCTTACTCCTGTACCGGATAAAAGTATTTTTATAGAGGCTTTTACAAATTTTTTACTCAATAACCCCGAAAAAAAATATGTTTCTACAAAAGATTTATGGTTGCAGATTCAAACGACAATGGATGCTGAAAATAAAAAGATAACGGAAAAAAATAAAAATATTACTGATAACAGAAAGAAATTAAAACTCCTTGAACCCCGGTATGAAACGATTAACGAAACAGGTGATAAAGGTGGTGCATTTACTTTTGAAAAGAGAATAAAACAATAACAATACAAAGTCTTATTTCTTATTTCTGGATTACCGGATGATGGAGGAGAATTTATTTTTATAAAGAAATAATAAAATTTACAAGCTCATCATTTCTTTAAACTTAACTGTTTGCCGGCGGCTAACCTCTATTTTTTCGCCGCCTTTTAACTCTAATAATAAACCACCATTAAAGTAGGGTTCTATTTTTTCAATCATTTTTAAGTTGATGATATGTTTGCGGTTTGCCCTGAAAAACATTTTCTCATCCAACCGTTCTTCCAGTGCATTAAGCGACTTTAAGATAAGGGGTTTATTAGCTCCAAAAAAAACTTTTGCATAATTGCCTACACTTTCAAACAAACGAATATCATTCAGCTTTACAAACCAACAACGTTCACCATCTTTTACAAATACCTGGTCATGCTCACCCAAAATACTGTTGTTTATATTTTCAGTTATTGCTTTATTTTCTTTTGCTTCGGCTGCGCCTAATTTCAGTATTGCGTCTGCCAATCGTTTAGGATCGATGGGTTTTAATAAATAATCCAACGCATTTACTTCAAATGCTTTTAAGGCAAATTCATCGTAAGCTGTTGTAAAAATTACATACGGTGTACGATCCAGTTCTGCCAGCATATCAAAACCTGTTTTGCCGGGCATTTGTATATCCAGAAAAATAAGATCGGGATTCATTGAATCTATTTTTGCAATGCCTTCTTCTGCATTGGTTGCTTCATCTATTATTTCCACTTCTGGAAATTCCTGTAACATTTTTTTTAACTCGGCTCTTGCCAGGCGTTCGTCATCAATAATTATTGCACGCATAAAATACATTTTTAGTTTTCTACCAGCGGCAACTGCACCCTGGCTTCTACAACATCTGTTGTTAATTGTTTTATTTCAAAAACGGCTTTATCACCATATAAAATATTTAACCGGCTTATTGTACTTGATAATCCGAAACCGTCTATTTTTCTGTTACCATTTAACTTCCCCGTATTCTGTACAGTTAGTTCATGATAATTAGACTTAAAATCAGAACTGATTTTTACAACACCCCCGGATAGTTGTTTGCTGATTCCATGTTTGATGGCATTCTCAACTAAAGTCTGAAGCATCATTGGTGGTACTAACTGACCAAGAGTGTCTTCATCAATATCATATTCAATTTTAAGCCGGTCTTCAAACCGCATATTTTCCAGGGCTAAATAATCTTTTACAATATTCAACTCTTTTTCAAACGAAACTGATTCTATTTTCTCTGTTTGCATACTGCTGCGCAAAATATTACTCAACTCGGTAATCGCTTTTCTTGCCCGTTCCGGGTTTTCTACTACCAATGCACGAATACCATTGAGTGAATTAAAAATAAAATGCGGATTAATATGTGCTTTGATTGTTTTTAATTCCAGTTCTTTAATCAGTGATTCTAATTTCAACGTATCAAATTGTTGCTTTCTGCTTTTTTCAATAAAATGATAAAAATAATAGATCAATACCCAGGGTAAAATAAATAAACCGTTATCAACTGTTGATCCTGCAAATCGTGTAGCAAAAGGGACCTTGCGGGTTTCTGTACCAAGATTAAAAAGATCGGATGCGGTTAAAACAAGCAAACTATAAATCATAGAAGTAGCAATCATTGCCAGAATAAATCTCGGAATTGCTTTTTCGATTGGCAACATCAACCAGCCTAAATAATTAATTAGTAACCGAAGTAAATGTGTGGTGAAGATGCCGGCAATAGTTACAACAGCTATTTTACCCAGAAGTACTTCTTTAGAAATTTTATAATTGTATGCATGTGCAAAGAAAAGCATTACCAGGCCAATAAGCCCCCAGCCGCTAAGCTGCAATATCCAATAAAGTTTGTTCCTGTTTTGCATAACCCCAAAAATAACCAAAGCTTTGCCCGGTTAGCTCCGGTAAATATACCAGTGGCAGATTGGTTTTACAAATGGAATTTATATGCCATTAAATTGACATATGCAGTCAATAAACCTTTTGGGGGGTTCAATTGTTAAACAATCTTTAGCAACTGCCTGTTTTAAAAACCTTAATTTTACACCGTCAAATACACTAAATGCAAATCACACCCGGTACACTTTTAAGTACAATCAATTCACCCGCTGATTTAAAACAATTACCGAAGGAAAAATTGCACCAGGTATGTGATGAACTGCGTCAGTATATTATTGACGTAGTAAGTGTGCATGGCGGGCATTTTGGTGCCAGCCTCGGCGTAGTAGAATTAACTGTTGCACTCCATTATATCTACAATACGCCATATGATCAATTGGTTTGGGATGTAGGCCACCAGGCCTATGGACATAAAATATTAACAGGTCGCAGAGATATTTTTCCCACCAATAGAAAATACAATGGGCTAAGTGGTTTTCCTAAAAGAAGCGAAAGTGAATATGATAGTTTTGGAGTTGGTCATTCTTCCACATCTATCTCCGCAGCATTAGGTATGGCAATGGCTTCAAAATATAAAGGTGAAAAAGACAGAAAAGTAGCGGCCGTAATTGGCGATGGTGCCATGACTGCGGGCATTGCATTTGAAGCAATGAATCACGCAGGTGTAGCTGATGCAGATATGCTGATTATTTTAAATGATAACTGCATGAGCATAGACCCAAACGTGGGTGCATTGAAAGAATATCTTACTGACATTACCACATCACCGACCTATAATAAATTCCGGGATGAAGTTTGGAACCTGATGGGAAAATTACCGGTAGGTAAAACTTTTACCCGTGATATGGCCAGTAAAATGGAAGCTGGGTTGAAAGGGATGATGAGTAAACGGAGTAATTTATTTGAAGCATTAAATCTTCGGTATTTCGGTCCTATAGATGGACATAATATTACAAAGTTGGTTGATACCTTAAAAGATTTAAGAGAAATACCGGGGCCGAAAATTCTGCATATCATTACTACAAAAGGAAAAGGATATGATTTGGCGGAAAAAGATCAAACTAAATGGCATGCACCGGGTTTGTTTGATAAAATAACCGGAGAAATACAGAAAAAGAAATTCGATTTACCACAGCCGCCAAAATATCAGGATGTTTTTGGCCATACAATAATTGAGCTGGCAGAAAAAAACGAAAAGATATTTGGAGTTACTCCCGCTATGCCATCGGGTTCATCATTAAAATACATGATGGAAAAAATGCCGCATCGTGCATTTGATGTTGGTATCGCCGAACAACATGCTGTAACCGTGAGTGCAGGAATGGCTACACAGGGAATGAAAGTTTTTTGCAATATCTATTCCTCATTTATGCAGCGGGCTTATGACCAGGTGGTTCATGATGTGGCTATTCAAAATTTGCCGGTAATCTTTTGTTTGGACCGTGCCGGATTAGTTGGTGATGATGGCCCTACACATCACGGATGTTATGATATAGCCTATTTCCGTTGCATACCCAATATGATCATCAGTGCACCGATGAATGAAAGTGAATTGCGAAACCTGATGTACACTGCACAATTAGATTCAACAAAAAATCCTTTTGTTATCCGTTACCCAAGAGGTGAAGGTGTATTGACCGATTGGAAAACCGAAATGAAAGAAATTGAAATCGGTAAAGGAAGAAAATTACGTGAAGGAAAAGATATTGCTATACTTTCATTAGGACATCCGGGAAATTTTGCTGCTGCTGCTATCCGTGATTTAAAAAATGATGGCATCACTCCTGCCCATTATGATATGCGTTTTGCAAAACCATTGGATGAAGTAATGCTCCAAGAAGTATTTTCAAAGTTTGATAAAATTATTACTCTTGAAGATGGAACAATAGTAGGCGGGTTTGGTTCTGCAGTATTGGAATTTATGAATGAACATAACTACAAAGCTGAAATAAAAATGCTGGGAATTCCCGACAGGTTGGTTGAACATGGTACGCCTAAAGAACTGCATCATGAATGCGGTTATGATGCATCCTCCATTGCTGATGCAGTGAGAGAAATGAAAAAAGAAAAGATTACTGTAAGCCGCTTAGTGGAATAATCTCTTGAAATCGGAATTTCAACCTACTTTTAAAGTATGCCAGTTCCGCATACTTTTTCTTTTCCCCTTAAGACAGTAAAAAAAATATTACTGCCATTTATCTTTTTATTTACCAACCCGGTTTATTCGCAGGTTAGTGATTCTGCATTAACTGAAAGAATTTATAATAAGGGCTTGCAATATATCTATACCAATCCTGACAGTGCCACCTGGTTTTTTGAAAATGCAAAAAAAGAAAGTGAGAACAGAAAATATTTACCAGGGATAGTCATGTATCACAATTTCAATGCAGCCCTTCAAATAGC
>JANLSA010000541.1:0-3408 GCA_031362085.1 Bacteroidota bacterium
CACAAGCTGTAAGCGAAAAGCAAGCAGCGAGAAGCTAAAAGCAAAAAAAATGATTCAGCAAGAAAGCCGGTTAAATGTTGCGGACAACAGTGGTGCCAAAGAGGTGCTTTGTATCCGTGTACTCGGCAACAGCGGTCAGCGTTATGCCAGGATCGGAGATAAAATTGTTGTAACAGTAAAAGATGCATTACCGCAGGGCGGCATTAAAAAAGGAACAGTAGCAAAAGCAGTTATCGTTCGAACTACTAATAAGCTGCGCCGTAAAGATGGTTCTTATATCCGCTTTGATGACAATGCCGTAGTGATTCTGAATCAGTCTGATGAGCCAAGAGGCACCCGTATTTTCGGGCCGGTAGCAAGAGAACTCCGTGATAAAGGATATATGAAGATCATTTCACTGGCGCCAGAAGTATTATAAACCCCCAACCCCTAAAGGGGTGAAGGAACAGATAGAAAAGACATTGCAATTTTTTAATTAAATAGTCCCTTTAGGGATTTAGGGTATGAAAACAAGATTTAAACCAAAGTATAATATCCGCAAAGGGGACAGTGTGGTGGTTATAACCGGTGATGATAAAGATTTATCAAAACCAAGAGTGGTAAAAGAAATTTTAGTTGAGTCAGCTAAAATATTGGTAGAAGGTGTTAACATCATCACCAAGCATACCAAGCCTTCAGCTCAAAATACTAAAGGTGGTATTGTAAAAAAAGAAGCCCCGATACATATCAGTAATGTAATGTTGTGGGATGCTGCTCAAAAAGCTGGTGCTAAAGTGACAAGAGTTAGAAAAGATGGTAAAACAGAAAGAGTTTTTAAAACAAAAAAAACTCCGGGAGGTAAATAATGAGTACAAAAAAATATACCCCAAGACTGGCAGATAAGTACAAAAAAGATGTGGTACCTGCCCTCGTAAAAAAGTTTAGCTACGATACCGCTATGCAGGCTCCTAAATTGGAGAAAATCTGTTTGAACCGTGGAGTAAATGGCGCAGTAAATGATAAGAAACTTGTTGATATTGCTTTGGATGAAATGTCAACAATCACTGGTCAGAAAGCTGTATCAACCATGTCGAAAAAAGACATTTCAAACTTTAAGTTGCGTAAGCATATGCCAATCGGTACACGAGTTACACTTCGTGGAGTTAAAATGTTTGAATTTTTAGACAGATTGATTGCTGTTGCTTTACCTCGTGTACGTGATTTCAAGGGAGTAAGTGAAAAGTCATTTGATGGTCGCGGAAATTATACTATGGGTGTAACAGAGCAAATCATTTTTCCTGAAATTGATATTGATAAAGTAAATAAAATTACAGGGCTTGATATCACATTTGTAACAACAGCGAATACAGATGCAGAAGCTTATGAATTACTGAAAGAATTAGGCATGCCTTTTAAAGACGCAAGAAATAAATAATTATAAATTTTAGAAGGAGCATTCAATTTTTAATTTGAAATATAAAATTTGAAACATAAATAGATTATGGCAAAAAAATCAATTATAGCCAGACAGAACAAAAGAGAAAAAATGGTAGCCCATTTTGCTGCAAAACGTGCAGAGCTTAAAAAAGCCGGCGATTGGAAAGCGTTGGATGAACTTCCAATGAATTCTTCAAAAGTAAGATTGAAGAATCGCTGTAAAATCTCAGGTCGTGGCCGGGGCTATACACGTTATTTTGGTCTTTCACGTATTGCATTACGTGATATGGCTCTGGATGGAAAAATTCCGGGATTAAGAAAAGCATCCTGGTAAAAAACTGAGTGGTGAGTGTTCCTCACAACTGACAAAAAAATTAAGAACTGATTTAATAAAAATATTATGAACGTAACAGATCCTATAGCAGATTTCTTAACAAGAGTCCGCAATGCACAAATGGCGGGTCATCGTATTGTTGAAATTCCAGCAAGCAACCTGAAAAGACGTATGACAGAAATTTTGTATGCGCAAGGTTATATTCTTAAATACAAATTTGAGGATGATAACAAACAAGGTGTAATAAAAATTGCATTGAAGTATGATGCCCAATCAAAACAACCGGCTATGCAAAGTTTAGAGAGAGTGAGCCGTCCGGGTTTGCGTACCTATGCTAAACCTGAAGAATTTCGCCGTGTAAAAAATGGCTTGGGTGTTGCAATTATTTCAACATCTAAAGGTGTAATGACAGATAAAGAAGCGAAAGCTCAGAATGTAGGCGGAGAAGTGTTGTGTTATATTTATTAAAATTGATTAATTAAAAATTGAAGATGTACGGTTGAAGATTGCAAATTTAATTGCAGGCTCAATCTGAAATCTGAAATCTTAAATCTTAAATCTAAAATAGAATGTCTCGAATAGGTAAAAAAGCAGTTTCGGTTCCAACAGGTGTTACAGTTACAGTAAGTAACGATAATATCGTAACTGTAAAAGGCAGCAAAGGCGAGCTAAAACAGACAATTGATCGTGATATAACAGTGGAAGTGAAAAATAGTGAAGTAAGCTTTACCCGGCCTACAGATCAAATTCGTCATCGTGCATTGCATGGTTTATATCGTTCATTGATTGCAAATATGATCAAAGGCGTTACAGATGGTTATGTAAGAAAACTAGAATTGATTGGCGTGGGTTTCAAAGCAAGCAACCAGGGTAATGTACTTGATCTTTCTTTGGGTTATTCACACAATATCATTTTTGAAGTACCAAAAGAAATTAAAGTTGTTACAGCACAGGAAAAAGGACAAAATCCTTTGATAACATTAGAAGGGATAG
The DNA here is from genome assembly GCA_031362085.1 of Bacteroidota bacterium. GTDB lineage: Bacteria > Bacteroidota > Bacteroidia > Chitinophagales > Chitinophagaceae > VBAR01. The sequence continues at coordinate 2,744 of JANLSA010000541.1, forward strand.
ACCGCCAGTTATTAGGTCAGGTATCTGCAAAACTTCGTGGCTTACGCAAACCTGAGCCATACAAAGGAAAAGGTGTACGCTACCAGGGTGAAGTGGTAAGGAAGAAAGCAGGTAAGGCAGCTGGTAAATAAAGAATAATTTGCAAATGCAATGATGTGCAAAATAGCAAATGAAGTGAAATTAGAAAATAGAAACAACCTTGGCAGAATCAAGGTTTAAAATAGAAGTAAATGAATCCGAAAGTAAAATCAGACAGAAGAACAAGAATCAGACGCACCATCCGTAAAAAGATCAATGGTACATCTGCAACTCCACGCTTATCTGTGTTCAGAAGCAATACAGAAATTTATGTACAGCTGATTGATGATGTATCTGGCAAAACAATTGCTTCTGCATCTTCAAAAGATAAAGATATTGCTGCACAAAAAGTAACTAAGACTGAGAAAAGTAAATTAGTAGGAAGTGTAATTGCTCGGAAAGCAACTGAATTAGGTGTAAGTATTGTGGTGTTTGATCGGGGTGGTAATTTATATCATGGTCGTGTAAAAGCAGTGGCTGACGGAGCAAGAGAAGGCGGACTGAAGTTCTAATATTTTTAAAATAGCAAACACTAATAAATGGCAAAGTTTAGCGTAAACAAAGTAAAAGCTGGCGATCTTGAGTTG
>JANLSA010000558.1:0-5878 GCA_031362085.1 Bacteroidota bacterium
CTTTCTTTTTGCTTTTTTGTTTTTACAACTGTACCATCATTCTTCTGGTATGGATTATCGATTCCAAATAAGTCAAAAATTCTTTCCACCTGGTGTTTTTGTAAAACTGTTGAAAAAACAAATGGAACAGCAAATCGTTGAATACCCACACATACAATCCAGATGAAAATAATTTTAACAAGTAACTCTCTTTTTCTTTTTATTTGTCTGCGAAAGAAATAAATGGCTGATACAGCAATAAGAGTAAGCAGAATTGCTAATGTATTGGGATCAACAAGTATAGCAGCAATAAATAAAATGACAACACCAAAGCCAATTAAAATAATTCCGGATGGTAGCCCCTCACGATACATTACTAAGAAGAATGAGAAATAAACTAATGCTAAACCTGTTTCATGCTGAGCAATTGAAATAGCGGCAGGAAATAATGCGATAGCTGCTGCGATAATTTGTGATTTACGCTGACCAAAATCTGTTTCTGGCCTTGACAAAAATTTTGAAAGAGCCAGTGCAACACTTATTTTACAAAACTCGGCTGGTTGAAATTGTATTGAACCAACCCGGATAATTGATTTGGTACCATCTACCTCTACACCGATAGCAAACACCAGCATCATTAATAAAATACCAACGATATACCAGATATTAGCCGTAGCTGTAAAAAATTTGCTATCGGTGAGTAAAATAAAAAGACCAACCATAAAGGAGACAGCAAAAAAATAAAACTGCTTACTGTAATCAGTTTTAAAACCTAAGAAACTTTGTATAACCGGATCACCATCTTTATAAGTTACTGCAAACACTGCCATAATACCAATAGCGGATAGTATAAAATAAATCCAGACAAGACTCCAGTCGATTCCTTTTGATATTGTGGGTTGATTACGGGTCACTCTTAATTTTTCAAACTGTCTTTTGTAATTGGATTCTTTTTTCTTGAAGTATCTATAAATAGCTGACTTGTGGGTTTCGTATTTTTCTCCGGCTCTTTATTTCCTGAATTTTTAGTGGGTTGAATTGCATTTTGCAATTCATCATCATCAGGCACCATATCCGTTTGTAATGTGTCTTTAAGGTTTTTTAATTCTTCTTTTACTCTTTTAATTGAATCCATCTGACGCAATTTCTGAAGCATTAATGGTGGTATCAGATTCAAATCAGTCATCCGTTCTTCCAAAACTTTTCTGTTTGCAGCAATTGTATCATTCAAATATTTTTCTATCATCAATCCTACAATCGGTGCAGCATACGTTCCACCAAACCTGCCACTGTTTTCCACCACACACATAATGGCAATTTTTGGGTTTTCTCTTGGAGCAAAACCACAAAAGAAAGAGTGATTAGGTTGTTTCACTCCTCTTGAAGAATTTTCTACTGTTCCGGTTTTACCACATATTGATATACCGTTGACTCTTGCCCCTGCTCCGGTTCCTCCGTCAACAACTCTTTGCATCCCTTCATGTACTATTTCAAAAATTTCATCAGAAATGTCAACCGGATGGTGTGGCTCTTTAAATTTTTTTAGTAACCCGAATTTGTCTCCCTCTTCTATGGAATCTACAATATGTGGAATATAATACGACCCCTTATTAGCTATATATGCCATTTCATTAGCAACTTGTATGGGAGTTACATCTACTTCACCTTGTCCAATACTTACCGAACGAAAATTGCAATATCCCCATTTTCCTTTTCCATGTACTTTATCATAATATTCCGGTGTTGGAATATTTCCTCTTCTTTCAGTTGGAATGTCAACGCCTAGTTTATGCCCGAGTCCAAAACCATACATATAATTATCCCATGCTCTTAAACTACTGTCAAAACTTGGGTACTTGGGATTATTAATTACCCGTTGCATTACCGTTGCGAAATACGTATTATCAGAAATTCGAATAGCATTTAGCAAATCAAAGGTTCCTACATCAAGACAGCCCATGGGTTTTGCTGAACCACAGCCATAAAATGCACCAGAACATGAGACAGTAAAATCAGGATTTATAACTCCTTCATGCAATGCTACTAATGCCTGCAAAGTTTTGAATGTAGAACCAGGCGAATAACTTGCATTTACTGCCCGGTTCACCAGTGGAAGTTTTGGATCAACATATAATTCAGAAAAATGTTTTCTTCTTTCACTTCCGGTTAAATAAGATGGATTATATGTCGGGCTGCTCACCATAGCAATAATACCACCTGTTTTTGGATCGATGGCAACAATAGAACCTACTTTGTTCGTCATTAATTTTTCACCCAACTGTTGTAGTTCAATGTCAAGGCTTGTATAAAGGTTACTTCCTGCAACAGATTCTATATCTTCTTTGCCTTCGTTAAATGCTCCAACTACTTTATTATTTTTATCTCTTAAATAAATCTGTATCCCTCTTTCACCCATTAATGCTTTTTCATAGCTTCGTTCCACCCCGGTAAACCCGGTATAATCGCCGGGCTGATAACCCTCATCTGGATGTTTTTTCAAAAAATTACTATCTACTTCGCTCAGGTAACCAAATATATTTGCTGCCGCCTCAAAAGGGTAACTGCGGACTGGACGTTCCTGAAAATAAAATGCATTATTAAACCGAAAAAGATTTTCCTGTAAGCGGGCAAATTTTATTTTAGATAAGGATGCCTCAAACACTCCGGGTCTTACATATCCATTTTTGATAATCAGGCTCAGAATTTTTTTCCGGAACGTTGCTGTATCTATATCCATTATACGGCAAAACAAAAACGTGTCAATCCCCTTTAGCTGAGACGGAGTAGTTATTAAATCAAATGATAGCGTATTATCAAGAATTGCTTTTCTGTTCCGGTCAAAAATGATTCCTCTTGATGGATAAATTGTTTTACGAAGAATGGCCTGATCATCTGCCTGGCTACGATAGTCTGATACTATCTGCAGATAAAATAATTGTGCTATGATGACAAAAAATGCAACTGCAAATAACAGCTTGATGATACGGCTGCGGTTCTGATTGTAAACTGGCATATTGGAATGTACGGGGATTGAGTAAACGAAGTTAGAGTGTTGGAATTGGATTTTTGAATTTTGAACACAAAATTCCGGGTAGAATTTTGAATCTTTTATTTGTTCATTAACAATAGGCCTTTAACGATTGTACTCTTTTTTAAGTTTGAATACTGTTTTTAGCATAAAGAAAATATTGAAGAAATTTTCTTTATGATGCTTAACATCATTTTTACCATCCAATGTTCTTTGTATTATGCTTCTCCTGATATAAGTTAAGTTTCGTAGGGGGATTACAATGTTGAATCGGATTTCCAAACGATAAACGGAGTCCTGAAGTATCGGGACATAAGAGAATGATAGTAACCTCCGGATGTTTGGAACAGCCGGCATCAAAAAAACGATCATCTCTTTTTAACTCCCAGGCTGCTTAAAGTGTTCCGACAGAAAAACAAATTCGAAAAAATCTTTCTTTGGCTCGGTTTTTACTTTGATAATTCAAATTAATTACATCAACTTTGCCGCAATAAATCCAACAAACATTAATGGGACTTTTTAACTGGTTTACACAAGAAATAGCAATAGACCTGGGTACTGCCAATACCCTTATCATACATAACGATGAAGTAGTGGTTAACGAACCCAGCATCGTTGCTCTCGACAGAAATAATCCCAAAACCGTACTTGCCGTAGGTAAAAGAGCCTTGATGATGCATGAGAAAACACATGAAAGCATCCGAACGGTTCGGCCGCTGAAAGATGGTGTGATCGCTGACTTTAACGCTGCTGAGTTAATGATCCGGGAGTTTATCAAAATGGTTTACCCCAAGAAGCCGTGGTTTCCGCCCAGTTGGCGGATGATGATTTGTATTCCTTCTTCAATAACCGAGGTGGAAAAAAGAGCAGTTCGTGATAGTGCCGAGCAAGCTGGTGCAAAAGAAGTTTATCTTATTCACGAACCCATGGCAGCTGCGCTTGGCATTGGTATAGATGTGGAAGAACCTGTAGGCAATATGATTATTGATATTGGCGGTGGTACTACCGGTATTACGGTTATTGCACTTGCAGGTATTGTCTGTGATCAAAGTATAAGAATTGCCGGAGATGAATTTACCGCAGATATTATGGAGGCATTGCGCCGGTATCATAGCTTATTAATTGGAGAACGTACAGCTGAGCAAATAAAAATTCAGATTGGGGCAGCTATGAAAGATTTGGAAGTGCCACCCGAAGATATTCCTGTAAACGGTCGTGACCTTGTTACCGGCATACCCAAACAAATTATGGTAAGCTACCAGGAAATAGCAGAAGCATTAGATAAGAGTATTTTTAAAATAGAAGAAGCAATTTTGAAGGCACTTGAACAAACCCCACCTGAACTGGCTGGCGATATTTATCGCAGAGGTTTGTACTTAACTGGTGGTGGTGCTTTGTTAAGAGGATTGGACAAAAGATTGAGTCAGAAAATAAAATTGCCCGTCCATATAGCAGATGATCCATTAAAAAGTGTAGTACGTGGTACGGGCATTGCGCTAAAAAATTATGACAGGTATCCATTTGTAATGAGGTAAAATAGCTGATGGCTGATGGCTAATAGTGATTAGCTTTTAGCAACAACCCCCAAAATAAATTGCGAAGGCTGATAGCTTTAAGCTAACAGCTAAAAGCTTTCTTTAATGCGAAACGTTTTCCTCTTTATCCGCCGTTATTTTACTTTCATCACTTTTATCGTGTTGCAGGTATCGGCTTTGCTAATGATTAACCGATTCAATAAATTTCACCATGCTGTGTTGGGGGGTAAAGCAAATGAAATAACAGGCTTTATAAATTCCAAAATGGATAAAGCAAATGATTTTATCGGTCAGGGTGAAGAAAACCGAAGACTACATAAAATGAATGATTCATTATTAAACCTGCTTAGCGAAAATTTTATAAAGAAAGACAGCAGTTCAAGATTGGTTACAGATTCTGTTTTATATGATACATCTGCCCCTTTAAGAAAATATATTTACCGCGATGCAAAGGTTATTTATAATTCTGTCCGGTTCGATAAAAATTTAATTCAAATCGATCGTGGAGCGAATCAGGGCATTAAAGACAATATGATTGTATTGAGTGCGGATGGTAGTTTTGTAGGAAGAGTCGTAAACGTAAGTGCAAACTATAGCTCAGTAATGAGTTTACTGCATACAGATATGAAGTTGAATGGAAAACTAAAAAGAACAGAAGAGTTTGGAACTGTAATCTGGAATGCAAAAGACCCACGCTATGTAACGCTGACTGGTATTCCGAAAAGTGTGCCGGTAAAAACAGGCGATACCGTCCTCACAAGTATTTATACATTCGATGTACCGCCTGGCAGAATGATAGGAACGGTATCAGAAATTGTAAAAGACAATTCGTCAAATTTCTATGTACTTAAATTAAAAACGGCGGCCGATTTTTATAAAATTCAGTATGTACATGTGGTAGAAAATCTTTTTCGGGATGAACAAATAAAATTGGATGCAGATACAAAAAAGAAACTCGAAGGCAAAATCTTAAAATCACAAACACCCTGAGCCCTTTATTATCAAATATTATCCGTTTCATTTTATTAATGCTGCTGCAGGTTTATGTTTTGTTTGAAATAAATCCACTGCATAAAGAGATAGTGCCCTATATCTATTTTATTTTTATACTCTGGCTTCCTTTTTCAGTTTCCAGGTGGTGGTTGCTTATTATTGGGTTTCTTACCGGGTTAACCCTTGATTATTTAACCGGGCAAATTGGCTTTCATGCAGCAGCATGTTCTTTGGTGGCTTATGCAAGACCGTTGCTTATCAATATTCTTAAACCCCGGGAAGTACAGGAATTCAGTTATCGGGAACCTTCTTTAAAATCGCTGGATACTGCGCCTTATATTAC
>JANLSA010000227.1:0-2089 GCA_031362085.1 Bacteroidota bacterium
GTTCGCTATGCTATTGATGATGCATCTTCAATAAAAGCTTCTGTAACAAGAAACCTTCAATACATTCATTTAGTAAGTAATTCGGGTAATACATTACCAACGGATTTATGGGTACCCAGTACCTATCTGGTTCGTCCGCAGTTAAGTTGGATGTACTCGGCCGGTTACTTTAAAAATTTTGCAGATAATAATTACGAAGCATCGGTTGAACTGTATTATAAAACGATGAAGAATCAGATCGAATATAAAGAAGGATATACACCATCACTTAGTGACCCCGAAGAAGAATTTGTTTTTGGAAAAGGATGGAGTTATGGTGCTGAATTTTTTATTAATAAAACACGAGGCAGATTTACAGGTTGGATTGGTTATACATTATCATGGACCTGGAGAAAATTTGCGCAGCTGAATGATGGGATAAAATTCCCGGCTAAATATGACCGGCGGCATGATCTGTCTGTTGTAGCAAATTTCGAAGCGAATAAAAAATGGAAATTCGGAGCTGTGTTTGTTTATGGAACAGGCAATGCTACTACAATCCCCGAACGTTTTTATGTTATAAATGGAGTGCTTACACAGGAATATAGCAGTATCAATAAATATCGCCTTGCTGCCTATCACCGGATTGATTTTTCAGCAACACTCACTCCGCAACCAAAGAAAATCAGAAAGTTGAAAAGCTATTGGGTGTTTAGTATCTATAATGCTTACAGCAGAATGAATCCATACTTTATCTACTTCGATCAATCAGGTTCTCCTTCAAACGGATCCTTAAAAGTTATTACAAAACAAGTTTCGTTATTTCCCATCTTGCCCGCGGTAACATGGAATTTTAAATTTTAAAAATAAAAACCGGGTTACTTACTCCCGGTTTTTATTAAAAATTATTTTGAATCGGGTAATGGCTTCGGAAGTCTTACACCATCAGTATCTCCATGTATAGGCATTTGTGTTGTATTTCCCATCATCATTTTCATCATTTCATTCGGGTCAGCAAATGACCAATGCTCAACTGCTTTGCCATCTTTAAATCTTGAAACATCAACTGAAGTCATTTCCATTCTTTCACCCGCTTTCTTTCCCATGCCATCAGCTTTCAGCGTTCCGGAAAATTTTCCCCATGTCATTACATATTCATCATCTGCCATCTCCCTTTTTACTTCTGTTTTAGAATCTGTCATCATATCTCTGTAACGCTGCATTTCTTTAATAATGCTTTCAAGACCATTAATATCTCCGTTTTCACCCGCATGGTCAACAGCATTGGCAGCAATATAATCACCCATCTTACTGAAATCGCCTGCTTCGTATGCTTTCATAATTGTTTTATTTACTTCCAGGTTTTTCTTTGCGGTTGCTGATAGGCCGCCGGAGCCTGAGTTACATGAAATAAATACACAGGAAAAAAGAATGGTAGAACAGAAAATTAGTTTTCGCATAACAATTTTTTTAAATTTTATAAAATAGTTCTGTTTTTGGCATAACAAGGTAGAGATTATTGATTAGTTACCCAATAAAAAAGAACCTGAATTCAACTTTTTTTTTGCTTTGTGCAAGTGATCTGAATAAAATAAGTTGTGTTCATCAAAAGTAAGTTGAACAGCATACAAGTGCTTATAAAAAAAAATATCCCTGATTCAAAATAAAATTTACCTTGCCTGAAACTTACGAGTATGAAAAAAATTATTTCTTTTTTACTTTGTGCATTTGTAGTTATAAATATTTCTGCACAGGACAAAGCAGATATGGCTGCTGTAAATAAACTAAAAGAGGAAGGATTGAATAAATCGAAAGTGATGGACTTTGCTTTTCATCTTACGGATGTCAGTGGTTCAAGGCTTACAGGATCTCCGGGTTTTTTAAGAGCTGCCAATTGGGCAAAAGATGAATTGACTAAAATGGGATTGGTAAATGCACAGTTAGAGCCCTGGGGCGATTTTGGAAAAGGATGGCAACAGGAAAAATGTTATGTGGCAATGACTGCCCCCTATTATCAATCTTTGATTGCTGTACCCCGTGCATGGACTGGTAGTACGCCGGGAAAAAAATCTTTAAAGAGAGAAGTTGTTTTGGTAAAAGCAAAAGATAC
>JANLSA010000015.1:0-7002 GCA_031362085.1 Bacteroidota bacterium
GATTTATTTTAATTGCTTTTTTCGTGGTCAGGTCCACTACATACAAATCAACCCGGTTTGCAGTCGTATTAGTAAAAGCAATTTTTTTATCATTGGGGCTCCAGGATACACTGCCTGCGAATAAAGGAGATGGCATGCCGGAAATTTTATACTCTGCATTTGATGCAATATTTTTTAAATAGATATTCGTAATAAAATTTTGCCGGCTGGGTGCAAAATTCGCTGGGTTAATTCTTAATCCGGCAATACGCAGTTCGGGTCTTGCTAATTCTTCTACCAGTGGGTTGTTACTACTCTGTGTAAATAGCATCCACTCAGCTTTATCATCAATGCTGACATTGGGAGTTGGTTTTGCCATCAGCATATCTGCAATATCTTTCGGCGGAAGTTTATAGCCGTTATCGTCCTGGGCAAATATTGATAATGAAAAAACAACCAAGACAAATAAAAAGGTGAACTTTCTCATGTTACTGTATTTTAGATTTGAAGTTATTAAAGTTATCTGTCAGGTGAACAACCGCTGATAAAATATCTCACTAATATTGTTTATGGTTATTTATAAAAAATACCATTCTTTAATACCAGTTTAATTTTTCGGATATTTTTTATATCAACTGAAGGGTCGCCATCAACTGCAATAAGGTCAGCAAGCAATCCCGGTTTTATTCTCCCGATTTTATCACCATATCCAAATACATCTGCATTCACAGAAGTTGCCGATTTTAAAACATCAAGAGGGTTCATTCCATATTCAACCATCAGTTCCATTTCTTTTGCATTATCTCCATGCGGAAATACACCAACATCTCCACCCATACAAATGGTAACACCCACCTTTAAAGCGGTAGAAAAACTTTTCTTTTTATTTGCGATCCGTAAAGGTTCTATATCTATATTTTTTTTCCAGCCATCATATTGTAAAATTGATTCACCCGCTGCCAGCGTAGGACAAAGAGCCACATTTTTTTCCTTCATCAATTTAAAAATTTCTTCTGTTCCATTATCGCCATGCTCGATTGTTGCCACACCTGCAAGAGTAGCTCTTTTCATTGCTTCAGGCGTTACAGCATGTACAACTAATTTCCGTCCGCTACTATTCGTAACCTCCACCGCTTTTTTCAATTCATCGTAGGTAAAGGTTGGTTGTGCATCCTTATTCAATCCCCAACGGTAATCGGCATAGAGTTTAATAACATCTGCACCTTTGCCTATCTGCATTCTAATTTCTTTAATCAATGCATCTTCACCGTCTGCTTCTGCCGCACCTTTTATAGTTTCATTATCTACAGAAAGTTTGGGACCATAACTTCCTGTGGTTACAATTGCACGGGTTGCAATTATCATTCTTGGCCCGGGTATCAATCCCTTTTCTATTGATTCTTTTAGTCCGGCATCATCATACATTGCTCCTTCAGTTCCTAAATCTCTTACTGTGGTAAAACCAGCTAACAAAGTTTCTTTTGCATGGTAAACTGCTCTGACAGTTCTTTCAGCACGGCTTTCCTTCAGTACCTGGTCATTCCAGTTCGTTTCATTATAGGGATGGAGAAATAAATGTGAATGCCCTTCAATTAAACCGGGTAGTAAGGTCATTCCTTTTAATTCTATAATCTCTGTTTCGGCCGGTAATTTAAAACGCATTTCACCGGCCTGTTCGATTTTATTATTTTTTACAAGTATCACCCAGCCGGTGTGCATTTGCTCTCCATCAAAAACCCGTTCAGGTTTCAGAAGAATATATTTTTCTTTTTGCTGGGAATTAGAATACAAACAGGCCAGCACCGAAACGAACAGCAATATTTTATTTTTCATAAACTAAATATAAAAAGAATTTGAAGTTATAGTATTTGACTTTATATTTGCAACAGCATGAACAAGCAATTTACAAATAAACTTTGGTGGTGGCATACAACTCTAAGGGGTCTGTAATGTCAATTCATGTTTATTTATAAACATATTCACAGCCCCGGATTTATTCGGGGTTTTTTATTTGTCAATGGTAAGGCTTAGATTTTAATAAACTAAACTCTCCGCCAAAGGCGGAGGCAAGGCTTATGAAGAAAATTGAAATTAATACAATTTGTAAAAAAATTCTGGCTGATGTATTTACACCAGTTGGAATTTATCTGCGCTTACGGGATCGTTTCCGTGATACAATCTTATTAGAAAGCACTGACCATCACGCAGCCGAAAACAGCTATTCATTTATTGGGGTAAATGCAATTGGTGGTATTGAAATTACCGACACTCAAAAAATTGAGTTTAAACTACCCGGACAAAAACCTGAAAAAATAGAAATAAAAAACCCCGGGGAAGTGCCTCAATTGATTTGGGATTTTATGAAAAAATTTGAAGCAAACAAATCTGATATTAAAGAAGTCTTGTTTGCGCAAGGTTTATTTGGCTACACCACATACGACGCTGTTCAGTTCTTTGATACAATAAAATTCAAAACGAAAGAAGCAGAACTTCCGGTTATTCCATTAATCCGTTATCGGCTTTATCAATATGTTATAGCATTCAATCATTTTAAAGATGAGTTGTATATCCTTGAAAATAAAATTGAAGGTGTCGAATCAGAATTAAGTTTATTGGAATCGTTAATACGAAGTAAAGATGTCCCTGTCTATCCTTTTGCATCAAAAGGGAAAGAAATTTCCAATATGTTAGATGAGGATTATCGGGAGATGGTAAAAAAAGGAATTGCAAGTTGCCAGCGTGGCAATGTTTTTCAAATTGTATTAAGCAGAAGGTTTCAACAGGCTTTCACCGGCGATGAGTTTAATGTTTACCGATCATTGCGCAGCATCAACCCATCTCCCTATTTATTTTATTTTGATTATGGCGATTATAAATTGATGGGTTCATCTCCGGAAGCACAGATTATTATAAAAAATGGCAAAGCAATCGTACATCCTATTGCCGGCACATTTCGCAGAACCGGTGATGATGATAAAGATAATCTGGCAGCACAATTATTAATGAGTGATAAAAAAGAAAATGCCGAGCATGTGATGCTGGTAGATTTGGCAAGAAATGATTTAAGCAGGGTGAGTGAAGATGTAAAGGTTTCTCATTTCAAAGAAATACAATACTACAGTCATGTTATTCATATGGTAAGTGAAGTAACCGGAAATGTGAGAGAAGGGAGTAATCCTTTTGAATTGCTTGCAAAAACGTTTCCGGCCGGTACCCTAAGCGGTGCGCCGAAGTTTAAAGCGATGGATCTGATAAACAGTTTTGAACCGACGGCAAGAAGTTATTATGGAGGTGCAATTGGTTTTATTGGATTTGATTGCAGTTGTAATCATGCAATTATGATCCGAACATTTTTGAGTAAGAATAATACATTGACTTACCAGGCTGGTGCAGGAGTAGTGGTGGCAAGTAAACCTGAAAGTGAATTGCAGGAAGTGAATAATAAACTGGGAGCATTAAAGAAAGCAATTGAGTTCGCAGAGAATATAAATTAAATTTTTTATTGAGTCGGCTGCATTGCTGCTATCATCATTAGTTGCGTCGCACTCTTGTACTGCATAACATTATTGAGCAAATGAAGATACTGGTATTTGATAATTACGATTCATTCACATACAACCTGGTTCATCTTGTTGAAAAGATAACGCATAAGAAAGTGGATGTTTACCGCAACGATGAGTTGCCGCTGGAAAAAGTAAAAGGATATGATAAAATAATTTTGTCACCTGGCCCAGGTATTCCTGAAGAAGCGGGTTTATTATTGCCATTAATAAAAGAATATGCCGCAACAAAATCGATTTTGGGTGTTTGTTTAGGTCATCAGGCAATTGGGCAGGCATTTGGCGGTGAACTGATAAATTTGAGTACGGTTTATCATGGAGTGGCTACGGATTGTAAATTGCAAATTTCAAAATGTAAATTGTTTGAAAGTCTTCCTGAAACGATTGAAGTAGGTCGTTATCATAGTTGGGTCGTCTCAAGAGAAAATTTTCCCGACGATTTGGAAATAACTGCCGAAGATGATAATGGAATGATCATGGGTCTGCAGCATAAAAAATTTGATATACAGGGAGTGCAGTTTCATCCGGAGAGTGTACTAACTCCAAAGGGAGAAGATATTTTACGTAATTGGCTAAAGGCATAAATTTTTATTAACTAAAATTCTCAACCAGTTGGCGGAGATAGAAGTATGAAAAAAATATTACAATATTTGTTTGAACACAAAACGCTTTCAAGAGATCAGGCGAAAGAAGTTTTAGTAAACATTGGCAAAGGAATTTACAACGAGCATGAGATAACGGCTTTCATGACTGTATATCTTATGCGGAGTATAACAATTGATGAACTACAGGGATTCCGTGATGCATTGCTTGAATTGTGTGTTCCGGTTGATTTGAATGAATTTCAGACTTTAGATATAGTTGGTACAGGTGGCGATGGAAAAAATACTTTTAATATTTCTACACTTAGTTGTTTTATTGTAGCAGGTGCGGGACAAAAAGTAGCTAAGCATGGTAATTATGGAGCATCATCTATCAGTGGAGCAAGTAATGTAATGGAGCAGTTGGGTTATAAATTTAAAAACAGTAATGATACATTGAAAAAAGAAATTGATGAAGCCGGTATTTGTTTTTTACATGCTCCATTATTTCACCCGGCATTAAAAACGGTTGGACCGATAAGAAAGAATCTTGCTATGCGGACTTTCTTTAATATGCTCGGGCCCATGGTGAACCCTGCATCTCCAGCATACCAGTTGGTAGGTGTTTTTAATTTAGAAATGGCAAGAATTTATAATTACCTGTTGCAATTAACAGAAAAAACATTCACAATCATTCATAGCCTGGATGGCTATGATGAAATTTCTTTAACGAACGATACGAAAGTGATAACAAATAAAGGTGAAAGTATAATGACACCAGAGCAATTGGGAAAAAGAATGGTAACAGCTCAGGACATACATGGAGGAAACAGTGTGGAAGAAGCTTCGAAAATTTTAACTACTATATTAAATAGAGAAGGAACCTGGGCGCAGAATGCGGTGGTACTTGCTAACGCAGCAATGGCATTAACTTGTACAGGAAATTATAAAACGTATGAAGATGCATATAGTGCTGCAGTTGTAAGTTTGGAAAGTGGTAAAGCGAATGAAGCTTTAAAGAAGCTGATTGAATTGCAAAAGTTATTTTAGATTGTTTAATTATCCGGAGTCTTGTCATTCCGAGGCTTTGCGAGGAATCTCAAACTGTTATGGATCTCAAGAGATTCCTCGCTAAGATTCTTTAAGTTAAAAAATTAATAACTGTACCGCTCGGAATGACAAAACTCAAACTGTTTGATTTTTTCTTATAAATTCGGAATTAATAAAATGGATATACTAGAAACAATAGTAGCAGCAAAAAGAATTGAAGTAGAAAAACTTAAACCAAAAAGCAGTATTGAGCGATTTGAGAAAGATGGATTCTTCTGGAAAGTGAAAAACCGTTCATTGGTGCAAAGTTTATTGAAGCCGGGCAGTACAGGAATCATTGCCGAGTTTAAAAGGAAAAGCCCGAGCAAGGGCTGGTTTAAAACAAAAGAGTTAGAAGTTGAGAAGATTGTTTTAGCTTATAATAAACATGCCGCGGGTATTTCTGTTTTAACCGACGAAGAATTTTTTGGCGGCGATTTGGATGATTTGATTCAGACAAAAGTGGTTACAGACATTCCGGTATTGCGAAAAGATTTTATGATTGATAAATGGCAGATTGCAGAAGCAAAAGCGTTTGGCGCAGATGTGATTTTATTAATAGCAGCTTGTCTTACTAAAAAAGAAGTGAAAGAATTTGCAGTGTATGCCAGCAGTATCGGGTTGGAATCAATTTTAGAAATTCATAATGAACAAGAGCTGGATCATCTATGTGATGAAGTAAGTATGATAGGCGTAAACAACCGGAATTTGAAAACTTTCGAAGTGGATATAAACAGATCGCTTCAACTGATAAATAAAATACCCGGAGATAAACCGGCTATTTCAGAAAGTGGCATCAGTAATGCAGATACCATTGTAACTTTGAAACAGGCAGGCTATAAAGGGTTTCTTATCGGGGAGAACTTTATGAAAGCTGCCGATCCAACGATTGCTTTTGATGATTTCGTAAATCAATTAAAAGCAAAAACAAATGAAGATTAAAGTATGTGGCAACACATTGCCCCAACAGGTAAATGCATTGGATGAATTGAGTGTAACCTTTGCAGGTTTTATTTTTTATCCGAAATCGCCACGTTATATGCGGCAAAAAATAACTGCGGAAAAAATGAAACGGATCAAAGGTAAGATTGCAAAAGTGGGTGTATTTGTAAATGAAACATATGATGATTTGATGAAGACGGTGGATGAATACCGGCTGGATATTGTACAGTTGCATGGTGATGAGACACCAAAGTATTGTGAAAAGATTGCTGACTATATTTCTGTCATCAAAGCTTTTCGATTGAGTGAAAATGACAGTATAGAATGGATGACGAAACCTTATTTTGACGTGTGTGATTTTTATCTTTTCGACACCCTGGGTTCAGGGTATGGTGGTACGGGTAAAAAATTTGACTGGACCGTATTACAAAATTCTCCGTCGCGAAAACCCTATTTTCTCAGTGGAGGAATGGAACCCGGGGATGAAAATAATTTAAAAGAGTTTATGAAAACACCTGCTGCTGAAAAATTGTTTGCATTAGACATCAATAGTAAATTTGAAATTGGCGCAGGTGTGAAGGATATGAATAAAATAAAAACATTTGTAAACGGATTAGAATAAATATTTCCCACAAAGACACTAAGATCACAGAGATGACCTTGATTTAAGCTTTGTGTTCTTTGTGCCTTAGTGGGAAACAAAAGAAAAACAATATGAATATAAAAGTTTGTGGAATTACTCAACTAAAACAACTACAGCAATTAGAAGCAATGAATATTGATTTTGCCGGGTTGATATTTTACCCTGAAAGCCCACGGTTTGTAGGTGATAAACTGAATAAGCATGAAAT
>JANLSA010000064.1:0-18408 GCA_031362085.1 Bacteroidota bacterium
ATAAAAATCAGTCAGTTAGGCTCAGTCAACTGATAAGTTCATCACCAAAATACTAGGCTTTATCCATTTATTTCTTGATTACTGTTTGCAGAATTTGTACCTTATTCCCCTAAAATTATTATATGAAACAAATAACCTTAACTCTTTGCGCAGTAGCTTTAATAATAGCTTCCTGCAACAATGAAATGAAAACAGATGATGCAAAAAAAGAAACTGCATCATCTGAAATAAAAAAGGATGAACCCGGAACCACCGAACCAAAACCTGAGGTTGACTCTGCCACAATGATGAAGAACTTCCAAGAATATATGACACCCGGAGATGTACATAAGATGATGGCATCATGGAATGGCACCTGGAACGGAGACGTAACGATGTGGATGTATCCCGGGGCATCCGAACAAAAAAGCATATCTACTGCAGTAAACAAAATGATAATGAATGGTCTTTATCAGCAAAGTACCCATACTGGCGATATGATGGGTATGCCTTTTAATGGTATGAGTACTGTCGGGTATGATATTCATAAAAAAGAATTTATGAGTACCTGGATTGATAATATGGGTAGCGGTATTATGATGCTCAAAGGCCCATGGGATGAGGCAACTAAATCAATTACACTAAAAGGAAAAATGACAGACCCCGGAACAAAAGAAGATATCGATGTACGGGAAACCTTTTCCATAATTGATGGAAATACTCAGGAAATGAAAATGTTTATCACGATGCCGGGTGGAAAAGAGTTTAATACAATGAACATCAGGTATACGAGGAAGAAATAAAATTTATTTTGTTTACAAAAAACCCCGAAGAACTCTTCAGGGTTTTTTGATTTAGTCCTTTTTCGTTTTTTCCATTGGTAGTTCCGGTATTCGGCTCCACTCCTGCATACTGCCATCATACAATTTCATTTTATAACCCAACGACCTACCAACGAGATAATCGACACTGGCGGTTTGCCCGATGAAACAATAAACAACTATTTCTTTTTCTTTACCTGTAACAACGGGTTCAAAATTTTTTTGTAGTACAACAGCAGGCTTAAAATTGTTGGTGGAGTCAAGCATATCTTGATAAGGAATATTTTTTGCTCCGGTAATATGGCCATCTCTCGGATTGCCAGTCGCATCGCCATCGTACCAGCGTTTGGCTCTTGCATCCACTATTTCTGCAGATTTATCCTGCAATGATTTTTGTACATAGTCTTTATCAACAACTAAGCTGTTATCCATTGCTACGTAATTGCCCTTTTTAAAAACTGAAGGTTTATTCGTAACAGGGAACCCTGCTTTTTTCCAGGCTTCAATACCTCCATTTAAAAATGAAACTTTTCCGTTTAATCCAAAATGCTCCAGTGTTAAAAACATTCTTGAAGCTATCGTTACATCAGCTCCTTTATGACATACTACAATCTTTGAATTTTTATTGATGCCCAAATCCCGAAGCACTTTGGTGGCAGATTTAGCATCAGGAGCAAACATGCTTCCTTCCGGCGTGTCAAAGGCCAGCCAATCGGGCCAGAGAAAACGGGAGCCTTCAATATGTTCCTTGTCAAAATCAGCTTTAACTACAAACCCGGTATATAATACAACCAGTGCCGGGTCTTTAATATTTTCCTTCAACCATTGTGGAGAGACGATGACAGGTTGTTGTGCATTTGCTGACAGTGCTGTAATATAAAATGACAGCATTAATAAAATTATTTTTTTCATTTGTTGCATTTAAAAACAGAAGTTATATAAACTTCTGCATGAGGACCCTGTTAATTATGATGAAAGGTGCTGACTTAATATAAGCAATTAGTTTTCCGTCTGGTGAAAACGGTTTGTCGTGTAAATTATCAAGTCAATCAACATAACCAACGTTATACTCTAAATTTAATCTGGCAAAAAGTGATTTTATCCTGCTTGGTCATATGCCTGCTTTATCCAGTTAATTAAATCTTTATTAATTGTTTTTTCATCTTCTACTTTAATGCGATGAGTACACATAGCATTCCATTTTTTCCCATCTTCCACTTTGCCCGAAGGAGCAACGCCTTTAATATTTAACCCCACATCCAATCTGTCTTTTGTGGAGGGTTGTATTATGGCAAATTGTTTTTTTCTTCTCAGGCTAACATAGGCTTTCTTTGGAGCCACTTCTATATCTTTTCCAAACTTGTTTATCTCAGCCATTATTTTATCATACCATAGCTTCAGGTTTTCTTTGCCTTTGTATTGTTCAGCTATCCAGTCAGTATCGTTTTCTGCAGCACCGGCATGAGATTGCTTTGCAAAATGAACTACCGTGTTTGCATTACCATGCGTGAAGCCATGTTTTTCTTTGAGAAAATTCACCAGTTCTCCGTGTTTGGAAATCCCTGATTTGTTAATTACAGCATACCAATCCGTAATTTTTTTACCTGTGGCTTTTTCAATATTGGCAATTTGTGTTGCGTATGCCTTGTCAATTGCTTCGGAACTCATATAAATTTATTTAAAGTTAATTACATTTATTGATTGCGATGCCGTACGGATGCACTTTGGCCAGCATGATTTTACTTTTCACAGCCGGGTCATCCATCATAAACTGAAGTGCTTCTTTTTCATCCTTTGCATAAAAAATAACAAGACCCATCATGTCGGGGTTGTTCAGAGGTAATTCAGTACGACCAGCTAATATAACCATTCCTTCATTTTTCATTTTTACCAGTCGCTGAAAATGTTCACCAACAATTGCCTGGTCTTTTTCTGTCCAGTTTTTTTCTTCCTGGTATATTCCAGTTAATGTAAGTACACCCAGCCATTCTTTCATTTTTACTTTGGTACTGTCCTGCGCAGTTGCCTGTATCGTAATGAAACAGGCGGTTAGTAAAATCAAATTTTTCATTATTCTTTTTTATAGTTTAATAAACAATTAAAAATTTAATATCCGGAAAAATTCGGGCCATGGACCCATCTCTTCCGTGTATTGCTTCGCCATTACTCTTGTTATTTGTGCTATATGTGTTAAATCATGCACCACCCAGGTTGATAATAAATTCCTCAATGTTACTTCACCCAATTTCGGATGCATTCCTTTTTTATCTAAATCTGTTTCGGATAAGTTGAGTGATTTTAACCAAATCAAATTTTCTTTTCTTATAGATTCGAATTCATCCAGCAATTGCTGCAATGTTTTTCCTTTGCTTTCGTCAAACTGTGCAAACCGATCCCATGGTGTAAACGGTTTTGATAAACCAGATTCAAGAACAATTTTTGCTCTTATTACCCAATCTGTTTTTTCACCATGTATTAAATGCCCCATAACATCATAAGGAGAAAAAGTTTCCGGGCCTTCGTTGTTCATTACCCAACCATCACTTAAATTACTTAGCAATGATTTCAGAACTGAAGGAGTTTTTTCTAAAATTTCAATTGAGTTGTCAATACTAAATTTCATTTCTTCTTCTTTACTGCTTTTTTCTTACTTGCTTTTGCAATCTTATTATACTCCAGTGCAAGCTTCACCCAATACGCCAGTTTCTTTTTCGTGTTGAGCACATCAGCATCTACAAATACAAACCCCTTCATTACTTTTCCGGTAAAATCCATTGGTTTGCATTCTTCTTTTTCTATCACTTCTTCATACTTCCCAGGGTCAAGTCTCACCATCAGTCTGTCTTTTTCTACGCCCAACGCCATTTTATCATTCACCATAAAACATAAACCACCAAACATCGCTTTCTCCTCAACATTTTTATGAGTAAGAGAAATTACTTCTCTTGTCATATCGGCAAGTTTTTCATTAAAAGCCATAAGAGTAATATTTCAGGGTTTTAAAAAAATTCTTTGACGAATACGGATAAAAGGAGGAGCTCATTTTTATTTTTCTAAAATTATTTTTAAATTATTCAAACCAATACTAAAATCATCGCCAACCGCTTTTTCCATATTCATAAAAAGCTTCATTACATTCATGGGATAATTCATCTGACCTTCAAAACCCCAACTAACTTTAGTGCTGCTTTCATTTACAGATTCGGTACTAATAGTTGCTTTGGCCACAGACTTAAAGGGTTTTATAAACCGCAGCTCTGTTATTAATCGTTTCCCTTCTTCAATTCCTTTTATTTCCTGTTCACCCTGGCCCACTTTTTTATTCCCTACCCATGAATTAACAAAGCCGGCTTCTCCATCGGTACCGCGAAATTCATTTTTCATATTCGGGTCCATAGTGGCCCATTTACTGTAGTACTGTTGATTTTTTAAATACTTGATATAATTAAACACTTCCTCATTGGGTTTATTAATTACAATAGTACGTATGGCTTTCATGTCTTTATTAATGAATAACCCGGCAATTAATAAAGCCGCTACTATTCCGAAGATGATATATAATATAATCATGGGGATTAATTTTTAAAATTATTATTATTGTTTTGGTATGGAGTGTAGGCCAATCCGGTTTCCTTCTGTGTCAATTATTACAGCCATGTATCCGTACTCCGGACTGATTTCTGTTTTTGGAACCATTATACTTCCTCCCGCGGTTTCTACTTTATCCAATACATTTTGAACATCCGGATTTCCATTTAAATAAATCAATGGACCGTCGGTAGCAGACGGTTTATGAAAGCCACCACTATTAACGATTGCCCCTCCCACTTGAGTCATCATATCATCCAGTGGGAACATCCGCATTTTGATATTGGGTAAATCAAGCGGGTTCAATTTCACACCAAAAATTGTTTCATAAAATTTAGTTGCCCTGTCCAGGTCGGTGGTTCCTATTTCGAACCAGCTGATTGCATTTTGCATATTGATTTATTTATTTTAAAAAAACAGATGATACGATATTAAAATTTTAACTCAGTCCATTTAGTGCCATCCCATTCCCAGGTATCATTTGCATCATTCGGCCAGCCTAATCTTCCACCAAACAAAAATATTTTTTTTCGTTCTTTATCATAAGCCATATATCCCATAGTTCTTGCCTGCGGTCCATCAGAAGAAATTTTTTTCCATGCTAAACCATCAAAACTCCAGGTATCATTTACAAAACCATCATTAGTCATACCACCAAACAGGATTAATAATCCTTTATCGGAATCATATGCATACCCTGCTGACACACGAGGGCCGGGACCCTCAACAGGAATTTTTCTCCATACAGTACCATCAAATTCCCATGTATCATCATACCTTGCTTCACGTGTGGCACCCATTCCACCATATAAAATAGTTTTTTTTCTTTTGGAATCATACACCATAGCAAATGCCTGTCTTGCTTCAGGTCCGGCTCCTTCAAATTTTTTCCATACCGCACCATCCCACTCCCATGTGTCCGAATTCATTTTTCCAGGTGCCGAACTTCCGCCAAATGTTATCAGCTTGTCCCGATGCGAGTCATAAACGAAGCCGGATTCGGCTGCAATCACTCCTGGATTTTCAGGTATTGTTTTCCAGTCATTATTTTCCAACACCCTGAATTCTGAACGGGAACGACCATCATTAGTATAACCACCGAAAGAATACAGTTTTTTTCTTTTTGTATCATAAGCAAGAGCAAAGCTGCTGCGTTCATCACCGGCTATACCTTTCGGTATCCATTTTTTGCCATCAAAAATCCAGACATCGTTGTACACTTTGAAAGAACTACCACCATTTAATGGAGTGCTCCCACCAGTAAGTAATATAGTATTTTCAGTTTCATCATACACCAGGGAGTGATGAGCTCTTTTCATTGGTATGTTCCTTTCATTTTCCTGCGCATAAACAGTTACAGCAGAAAATAAAAGGGCTGCTAATAAAAATTTATATATCATGTCCAAAGAATTTTATTTCAATTGCAATCAGCGTTAGTCTTTTTATTGATTGATATCCTTTCCCTCCTTTAGCTTCGCAATATTCCCGTTGATAATTGCTTTTGTTGCATCATTTGGTGCCTGTGCCAATGCTTTGTTAGCATATTCCAATGCTTTTTTGAAATCTCCTTTGGCAGAATAACCACTCATTAAACCATTGTTCACACCTGATACATCACCATATCTTTTTTGGGAAGCTAAAAATATTTCTAAAGCTTTGTCAATTCTTTTTTGTGTAATCAGTTGCCTTCCATATGCAGTATATTGATTGGCTGTGGCAATCTGTAGCCCTTCCATCATTATACTGTCGGCTTCAGGAATGCGATTTAGTTTTTCAAACGCAACTGCAAGGTTGCGTAATGTAATATAAGTTCGCTGCCCGGCAGGACCACTTACTGCATTCTGGCTCCATCGAAGCGCTTCTTCTAGATTTATATTCTTATTGAGACAATATTGTGCAGCCTGCAACTCCAATGCAGGAGTAAAGCTTTTATTCCCGGTCATTTCTTTTCTCAGTTTTGCGAT
The DNA here is from genome assembly GCA_031362085.1 of Bacteroidota bacterium. Lineage (GTDB taxonomy): Bacteria > Bacteroidota > Bacteroidia > Chitinophagales > Chitinophagaceae > VBAR01. Next base: position 6,353 of record JANLSA010000064.1, read on the forward strand.
AACAATATTATCTACATCAACAGTTATTTTGAAAGGCACTGAAACTTTTTCCCATTGCATCGCAATCACACAATACTTTTCACCGTGTTCAATAAATTCATATTTCAGCCATTCCACACTTTTATCCAGTGTAACCGGCTTTACATCCACCCGTAATACATCGTCTTCAGGTTTGTAACTAAAACTTCCCCATGCTGCATCCTCGTTTGAAAAAATCAGGGTAACATTTTCGGCGCCCATAGCCATAAACAAAGCATAAGTGCCTGCTTTAATATTTTTTCCTTCTACTATTACATCATGTTCAAATGTGATAACAGTGGCTTCATTGGCACCGGCTCTCCACGGGGCATCATTTTTTCCTGATACAAAATTTTGTTCCTTAAAACCATATGGCACCCTGTTTCCTTCACCATAAATTTTTCCTTCCCGTTTATTAACATCGGGTCTTGAATATTTAAGAGTGATGGAAGTAATTCCAACTTCTTCAGTAATAGTTGCTCTTGGATTGCCGCCACTGGGTGGCAAATCCATCTGTGCAAATACAGATGATATGAGCAAAAAAATTGCAAAGGTGAGTGTGGTTTTTTTCATGATTAATTTTTTATTTTAATATTTGTTTCTTTCAGTCCTTTATCCTGGAAATATTTAAGTAATGTTTTGGAAACATCTCCGCCTTTTTGTGCATGATGAAGCAAAGTAAATCCGTGTGGTCCTTTTGAGTTTAATAATTCCGGGTAAGATTTCAACAAGGTCTTTACTTCCCTGGTTTTTCCTAACATGGTCAACACAAATATATTTGGCCTTGCTCCTTGTTCAATTAAATAGCTGGCAATATCTTTTAATCCCATATGACCGGCTCCTTCCAGGGCAGTTTCAAAATCGCCATTGCCCCAGTCCCATGCTGCATAAAGCAGGTTGGGTTTTTCTTTGAGCATGGATTTTATTTTATCCAGATCTTTATGACCTGCCACTACAAAATCTTTTACCATATCCGGCGGAAGCGGGTCGTCTGTTAAAAGGTTTTTAGAAGAAGTGCTTTTAGCATATAATAAATTTGGAATTGCTACCAAGCCACCTGCACCTATTGCAAGCTGCTGCAAAAATGATTTTCGTTTCAATTGATTTGTTTTCCTAAAGTTCAGTAATTGATAGCTATAACCCATACCGTTTATCATGTCAATCGTTCACTTAAAATGATTCCGGTATTTTAAATTAAAAAAATAGCAGGGTAAAGCTGGAATAAACCAGCTGTCGCGTAGTTTATTTTTTTCTGTGGTATTCCAAATCATATTCAGTAGTCCATGTTTTACCGTTATCATCACTTCGTTCTCCAAACTGGCGAACTTTATCATTGTTCAGTTTTATAAATGTAAGATGGCGCATAAAAAATACACCTTTAGGATCTGCAACTTTATCTGCATAGTAAACTATTTTACTATCTGTTCCCTCGCCCCTTAAAAATTCTGTTGTATTGCCGGTATTATCGGTCCATGTTTGTTGCCATTGCTTTGATGCAGAATTATAAGAATTAAAACTTTTACCAGAATAAATCAACCCCTGTTGTGCACCGGCACTTGTCCATTCCTCGAGTATCACACAACTATCGAGTATAATACTGATTTTACTATCGCCTCCTTTTTTACCATCTGGTGAAAATGCTTCCCACTCACCTACCCAGAAATCAAACTGACGAAACTCGGGGCGGCTGCAGGGAAGTTTTTGTGCAACTATTTTTTGTACAGAAATAAAAATGAGAAAAAAGAAAAAGATTTTTTTCATGGCTGTTTATTTTACCCAAAGACCGGAAGAAGAATGAATCTGATGTATTGTTTATCCTGAATATTTTCCTTTTATCAAATGCTGCTATTGGAGTCGTTACTCATTTTTTCAAACTCTTTATCCACCGGCTCACAGAGTTAATTTTAGTTCCTTCAGGATCTTTTGTTTTAAAAAATATTCCATCAATACCTGTTACTCGTTTCATAAAATTATTTTATGAAAATTATTAATAATTATTGATAACAAACTATTTGCAGGTATTATAATCTTAATAAAAATATTCGACTCGAATTACGAAATAGATAAAGCAATAAAAAACCGGGTAATCAGATTGCTCATCATACCCGGTAATTCTATTTGGCGAATATTAATATTAATTATTTCCACCACCACCGCCGCCAGGAGGTCTTTGTGGTCGCATAGAAGGCTCTATTTTATCTCTCCAGATTGCAAATTGTTCTTCTGTTATAATTGCTTTAATCATCTCATCTCTTGCGTCAGAATATTTTTTTCTTTCAGCCATCATTGTTTCCCTGTCTGGTCTTTCGCCACTGGCAAATATTGCCTGCATTTTTTCATCTTGTTGTTTGTATAAAACAGTAAGTGCCGTATCAAGTGATGCTAGTTTTGAAGCCGGTGTTTTAAAAGCACTATCCAGTTTTGCATGGATAGCAGCCACTCTTTGTTCTACTGTTTGACGTTGAAAACCACCGCCCGGCTGTGCCATTGCAATGGTTGATGCTCCAATTGTTACAAAGAGCAAAACGATTAATTTGAGTTTCATTAATTAAAATTTTATTGTTGAAATAATTGTAAACTGCTTTTTAGACGGGTTGAGATATAAAAACCTTCGCAAATAACAAAAAAGGAAAAAAATTTGATTGACGGTTAAATGATTTTAGCCCAATAGAGTTAGCTTGGGCAATAAAATAAAAAAATGCAAAAATTTTTAACAGTACTGGCCGGTTTAAATATAGCTGTTGCCTCCTGTGGGCAGGCAACCGAGAAGATGGATTTTGAAAAATACAATCCAACTTCCACATTAGTAGTACCTCAACATAAATTAACAAAAGCAAAATTTCCGTTTATAGACGTTCACAACCATCAGTTTTCAATGCCAACCATGAATCTTAAAACACTCACCGATGAAATGGATAAAATGAATATGGCAGTAATGGTAAACTTAAGTGGGCAAAGTGGTAACAGCATTATTCAATCTGTTAAAAATATAAAAGACAATCAACCCAAACGGTTTATTGTTTTTGCAAATGTGAATTTCAATGGTGTTGGAAATGCTGATTGGGGAGAAAAAGCGGCAACACAATTGGAAACAGATGTAAAGAATGGTGCAAATGGCTTGAAGATTTATAAAAGCCTGGGCACATCCGAAAAAGATATTAGTGGAATACGCATAGCAGTTGATGATCCGCGGCTTGATCCTGTTTGGAAAAAAGCCGGAGAATTAAAAATACCTGTATTGATTCATACAGCTGACCCAAAATCCTTTTGGGATCCCATGGATGAGAAAAATGAAAGATGGCTGGAGTTGGCAACCCGGCCCGGAAGAAAAAAGAATGGAATTACTGATACTGTTTCGTGGCAGCAGCTGATAGAGGAACAACACCACATGTTTAGAAAACACCCTAAAACAACTTTTATTAATGCACATTTTGGCTGGTATCCAAACAACTTAGAAAAGCTGGGACAACTTTTGGATGAAATGAAAAATATGAATGTTGAATTCGGTGCTATCATTGCAGAATTAGGGCGTCAACCCAGAAATGCAAAAAAGTTTTTTGAAAAATACCAGGACAGGATTTTATTTGGAAAAGACAGTTGGGTGCCGGAGGAATATGCAACTTATTTCCGTGTATTGGAAACAGAAGACGAATATTTCCCTTATCATAAAAAGTATCATGCGTTTTGGGCAATGTATGGCATGGGCTTATCAGAAGCAGTGCTGAAAAAAATTTATTATAAAAATGCACTACGTATAATTCCGAATATTGATAAGTCGGGGTTTCCAGATTAAAATTTGTTAACGAAGCTGGTTTAAGTTTTTTCCATAAAAATTTATTTAGATAAATTTTTGTTTTTACGTGTGTAATTTTTCCGGCAGGCACATCTCTATTCAAACAGGTGCCATGCAAAAGCATAAATTATCAATTGACCCCCGCTACTTTCAAGTCATTTTCCAGGCCATCTTTCTTTTTTATGGCATTTTTTATTTGCATTGGAATGCAGACTGGCTTCATTATATAATAAGCATTGGCGGGTGCTTACTATTTCAATACGCTGCTGATTCAATTCAAACAAAACGGTTTTTAAAACCAAATGAATTTGACCGGTGGGGTTTTAGTGTTTTAATAAGTGCCATGAGTTTATGCCTTTTGTTAAAAACAAATTTTTGGTATATCAGTTTACTTGCGACTTTTTTAACCGTTATATCAAAATATATTTTCAAGGTTAATAAGAAACACATTTTCAATCCTTCTGCATTTGGCATTGTTGCTACAATTTACTTTACAAATAATGCATGGCTTAGCCCGGGCCAGTGGGGAAGCAATACCGTAATATTATTTGGCGCAATAACGCTTGGGACAATTGTAGTAACTAGAGTGCAGAAGTTAGATGTATCCCTTGCTTTTCTTTTCACCTTTATCGGATTACTTTATTGGCGGCAAGTTTATGTATTGGGTTGGCCAATAGATTTTTTTATTCATTCTTTAAGTACGGGAAGTTTATTGTTGTTTACATTTTTTATGATAAGCGATCCACGTACATCACCCAATCATCCCGTAGCAAGAATTTTGTGGGCAGTTCTTATTGCCGTAGCAGCATTTTACCTGGCGGTATTCAAATGGAAATACAATACACTTATTTGGGTATTGGTTCTGGCAGCACCGCTTGTTCCTTTATTCGATAAAATATTTAAGTCAAAAATTTTTGAATGGGGCCTCACCCCCAACCCCTCTCCTGGCGGAGAGGGGAGCTTGCCGCCGCTTAATCTAATTAAACAACAAAATAATTTTTAAACTTCCTTATCCTCCGCCAACCGGCGGAGATAGGGGCAAAACAAATAGTCATGAAACCAATTTTGAAAAAAGGATCTGCATTAATAATTTTTGCAGCCATGTTAACACACGAAGCAGCAGCCTTCTGCGGATTTTATGTAAGCAAAGCAGATGGAACCTTGAAAAATAAAACATCGCAGGTTATTATTGTACGGGATGGAAACCGGAATGTGATAACCATGTACAATGATTTTAAAGGCAACCTGAAAGATTTTGCAATGGTAGTGCCCGTACCGGTTGTTTTGCAGAAGAAGGATATTAAAGTAGTGGAACAGCAAATCTTTACTACATTGAATGAATATAGTAAGCCGAGGCTGGTTGAATATTATGATCAAAATCCATGTAATAAATATGAAGATGAAACTCAAAAATCTTTGTCAGGAAAAGTACCAGGGATTACAATTCGGGGTATGGCATCAATGAAAGCGGAAAACAAGGATCTTGGCGTAAAAATAGAAGCCAAATACCTGGTTGGAGAATATGATATTCTTATACTCTCAGCAAAAGAATCAACAGGATTAAAAACATGGCTGGAAGAAAACGGGTATAAAATTCCTGCTGGCGCAGATGAAGTATTAGAGCCCTATATAAAAAGCAATCTCAAATTTTTTGTCGTAAAAGTGAATGAAGCAGAAAAGAAAAAATTACCGGGTGATTTTCTTCGTCCTATTCAAATCAATTTTTCATCTCCAAAATTTATGTTGCCAATAAGACTGGGTATGGCAAATGCTGATGGTGACCAGGATATGATCGTTTATGCTTTTACAAAAAAAGGAAGAATAGAAGCTACGAATTACAGAACCGTTTCTTTGCCGACCGCTAAGAATATTCCATTATTTGTAAAAAATAATTTCGAAAATTTTTATGCCAATCTGTTTCAAAATCAATGGAGCAAAGAAGGCAAAGCAATTGCAATGCTTGAGTATGCGTGGGATGTAAGCCCAAAGAATTTTGTAAAATGTGATCCATGTGTGTCTACGGCACCATCAACACAAGATTTAGTACAAGCAGGTGTTTGGTGGGTGAACCGCGATTGGAATGATTATACAGATGTAGATCAACAGGAAGAGGATTATTCTGATAATGTTTATTTCACCAGATTACATATACGCTACAATCGCAAATCTTTTCCCCAGGATTTACAATTTCAAACAACACCCAATACAGAAAATTACCAGGCACGTTATATTGTTACACATCCGGCTACTGGTGATTTTAGTTGTGAAGCCGGGAAAAAATATTTGAAACAATTAAAAGAAAGAAGAACAGATGAATTAGAAATGCTCACTTATTTAACCGGAAAAAATTATAGTGATTGGGACGTAGTGGGTGAAAACGTGGAAGAAAAATTTATTCCAACAGAAGCATCGTATAATTCAGTTGCTTCCATTGTTGCTAAAACTCCCGGAAAAGAGAATGGTATTTTGTATACAACATTGGGGGTGTTGGGATTAATTTCTTTTGTGGGGCTTAGACAGCGAAATAAAAAGCAATAATTCGTTTTAGAATGGCGGTTTCAGAAATCAGGCATCCAACAGGGTGTCTGTTTTGTTTTCAGAATTTATTTGCAGTTTTGGAGTTATCTTGCAGCCCAAATTTTTATACAATATATATGGAGTATTCAAAACTAGTTGCAGTAACCGGATTACCTGGTTTGCACGAATTAGTCAGCAGTAAGTCAGATGGTGCAATTGTGCGTTCATTAGATGACGGAAGTACACGGTTTGCTGCCACACGCAGCCATAATTTTTCACATTTGGAAAGCATTGAAATATATACGGTAAATGAGAATGTGAACCTGGTGGATGTTTTTCATGCTATAGAAAAAGGGGGGAGTCCGTTGCCCGATCTAAAAAGTAACGATTCAGTGAAAAAATATTTTGAAAAAGTTTTTCCAGACATGGATTTTGAGAAAGTGTATGCAAGCGATATGAAGAAAATGGTGAAATGGTATGAAGTGCTGAAGAAAAATAATGTAGAAATAAAACTGAGTGAAATACCGGAAGAAGAAAATGAAACAGAAGAACAAACTAAAAAAGGCGCTGAATAAAAAGAGTTACGATTTACAGAAAGCTATCTGAAATAACGGATAGCTTTTTTAATTTAAAACAAGCATCATGAATTATAGTGCTGATATAGAAAAACTGCCACGGAATTTTTTGCCACAAAATCTGGGAGTAAAAAACTGGAAAGTACTTGAACCCTATTTTAAAAACCTGGATGAAAGAGAAATACTTTCTAAAGAAGATTTGGAACAATGGTTAAAAGACAGCAGCGAACTGGAAGCTGCCATAAGCGAAGATGCATGCTGGCGGCAGGTACGTGTCACATGCGATACAGAGAATAAAGAATTAGAGGAAGCTTTTAATTATTTTATGATGGAAATTCAGCCAAGAGTTCAACCCTGGGCAGACAAGCTGAATAAAAAACTAATTGCATCTTCTTTTACAAAAGAATTAGATGAAAAAAAGTATTTTACTTTTTTGAGAAATATAAAAAAGAGTATTGATTTATTCCGCGAAGAAAATATTCCATTGCAGGCAGAGTTGAACGTGGAAGCACAACAGTTTGGAATGATATCGGGAAAAATGATGGTGGAAGTGAATGGACAGGAATATACATTGCAGCAGGCTACAAAATTTTTAGAAGTAAGTGATCGTTCAATTCGGGAAGATGTATATCGTAAAATAAACGAAAGAAGATTGCAGGATAAAGAGAAACTAAATGAGTTATTTACAAAACTGGTGGAGAAAAGAAATAAGATTGCACTGAATACCGGATTTAAAAACTATCGGGATTTTCGGTTTAAAGAACTGGGCCGCTTTGATTATACACCAGATGATTGTTTTCAATTTCATGAAGCCGTAAAGCTGCATGTAATGCCTTTAATAGATTCTATTTATGAGAACAAAAAAAGCAAACTGGGATTAGCCACATTAAGACCATGGGATCTGGATGCTGAACCAACAGGGACAGAACCCTTACGGCCGTTTAAAAATGGCGAAGAGTTAATTCAAAAATCAATTGCCTGTTTCAGTGCGTTGCGCCCCTTCTTTGCCGATTGTTTAAGAAAGATGAAAACACTTGGGCATTTTGATTTAGAAAGCAGAAAAGGAAAAGCACCTGGTGGATATAATATGCCACTGGCTGAAAGTGGAGCTCCGTTTATTTTTATGAATGCAGCCGGACAGTTGGATGATGTAACTACAATGGTTCATGAAGGCGGGCATGCGGTACATTCTTTTCTCAGTCATCATTTAGAATTGAATGGCTTTAAAGAATATCCAACAGAAATGGCAGAAGTGGCAAGTATGAGTATGGAGCTTTTTAGCATGGAAAAATGGGATGTGTTTTTTGAAAATGAAAATGAATTAATACGTGCAAAAGAACAACAACTCGAAAGAGTAATCACAATTCTTCCCTGGATTGCAATAATAGATAAATATCAACATTGGATTTACGAAAATCCAATGCATACACTTGAAGAAAGATCTGGTAATTGGGTTAAAATTTTAAATGAGTTTACTTCTCCTGTTCTTGATAACAGCGGATTGGATGAGTATAGAAAATATGGATGGCAACGCCAGTTACATTTATTTGAAGTGCCTTTTTATTACATCGAATACGGTATAGCTCAGTTGGGTGCTATAGGTATGTGGCAGCAATTTAAGGAGAACCGGGAAAAAGCAATGGACAACTATATTAATGCACTGAAACTTGGTGGAACTAAAACATTGCCAGAGCTATTTTCAGCTGCTGGCTTACATTTCAGCTTATCTCCGGATCATATTGGTACACTAATGAAGTTTGTAAAAGTAGAACTTGATAACCTGGGACGAAAGTAAAAAATACCACGAAAGAGGTATTTTTTGAACTAAGGATGGCTTCTATATTTGAGCAACGAAATTAAATTAATCGAAACCGATTATAAACGTTGCTACTAATCAGAGCCTTAACCTTAGTCCCGGAGTTTTCTACTCTGGGGCTTTTTTTTACCGCAGATTAAGATGGATTGAAATGATGTTGCTGATATGAAGCTCTACACTTTTATTAAAACCCCTTATTGTTGAAATATTTTGCTGGTTCTTAGAGTTTGCGACTGACGACTGTTGATTGCTGACTGGTTTACTGTTTACAATTTTTACATATCCCACTTATTACAACTTCTATCTGATCGGCAGCATAGCCTTTCGGAAGTTTTACATCCGGCGTTGTTACATCATCCAAACAATATGTAACGCCGCATTGCTTGCATTGAAAATGCACATGATGATCATGATGGTGTCCTTCCACACAATCATCTTTGCACAATGCATATTTGATCGAATTATCGGGAGTAGGTATAGTATGAATGATTCCTTTATCAACAAAAACCTGCAGGGTACGATAGATGGTGACCCGGTCAAATTTTTCGCCTGCATTTTTTTCTATATCTGCATGGGCCAACGCACCGTCACTATTTAAAAATAAACCCAATATTTTTTTGCGACTGTCAGTTATACTCAACTGATTTGTTTTTAAAATTTCATCTATCTGCATATGCACAAATTTATTTTAATCTTTCAAAGCTTTTTCAATATCATCAATTAGCAGCAGAACTTCATCGTTTTTCAATCCATCATATATTTTCCGTACTTCACCTTTCTTATTTACCAATGCCCAGTATTGGGTATGTAAAAAATCGTCATCTATGCTTTTAAGGTTGTTTGCCGGGTCGTCTATTGCATAGCTTAGCCTTGCCATTGTGTAGAGGCTGTCTTTACGGCCGGTTAAAAAAATCCAAATATCAGGATTGGCCCCAATAGAATCAGCATATCTTTTTATACGGGGAACAGAATCTGTTTCCGGGTCGCAGGTGTGAGAAAGAATAAGAAAATCTTTTTCATTTTTAAAATGGTCATATACCCTTTTCATATTGACGTTCATTTCGGGGCATATACCCCGGCAGGTGGTAAAAAAATAGCTTACAACTACCACCTTATCTTTCAAATCTTTTTCTGAAACGGGTTTACCATTTTGATTGGTAAAAAGAAAAGGTTGCACTCTCCCGATTGGTGGTAGGTTTCCCTGTACAAATCCAGGAGCAAGTTTGGTAATAAAAAAATAGAAGAGAACTGCAAGAGCAGCAAAAAAGGTGATATAAAAGATCCGTTTGTTCATGCGGGCAAAGTTAGTTGAACATCAATTTCCATCCGAATATGTTATTTGTGAAAAAAGGAATTTAAGAATAGATGATTTAATCTTTTGCAACTACGTTGCTTTTCTTTATTTTTGCCCTTTGTATGAATCTAAAAATAAACTGGGATGCTTTAGGAATTTCGGCCAGTCTTGCCTGTGCCATTCATTGTGCATTGTTGCCTTTATTTATGACCAGCCTTCCATTGTTTGGCGTGAATATTATTCATAACACCCTGTTTGAAGCATTGATGATTTTAATCTCATTAGCTATTGGTGGTTATTCATTGTATCATGGGTATAAAAAACATCATCATAGTTTTTTACCACTGACTTTATTTTTTGCTGGCTTTATTTTCCTGGTACTGAAACAATTTTTTACCAATCATCAAACATGGTTGCTTATTCCCGCTGTTTTTCTGATTGTAACAGCACATATTAATAATTACAGGTTTTGTCGGGTGCATAATCATGCACATGCGGAGGATTGTGAACATTAAGCCCCTGTCCCCTAAAAGGGAACTTAGATCGAATATTCATTTTATATTTGAAATGGTATTAAAATATAAAATCAGTTGAATAACTCAAATTTAATATGAGAAAAATATTATTCCTATTTATTCTGTTCAACACCGAAAAAATAGTTGCTCAATCAAAAGATGAATCTGCTGTAAGAAAAGTATTAGCCACACAGAATGCCGCCTGGAACCGCGGCGATGTAGATGCATTTATGGTTGGTTACTGGCATAGCGATTCGCTGATGTTTATTGGAAAAAGTGGAGTTACCTATGGCTGGCAAAACACACTGAATAACTATAAAAAAAATTATCCCGATACCGCTACAATGGGCAAACTCCAATTTACATTAATAACTGTAAAACCGCTTTCAAAAAAACACTATCACGTTGTCGGTAAATGGCATTTGACAAGAAGCGTTGGTGATGTTGGAGGACATTTCACTTTATTGTTTCAAAAAATAAAAGGTGAGTGGGTAATCATTGAAGACCATAGCAGTTAATCAGACTGCAACTGATAACGGCTTAATAATTTTCCAAAAACAAAATAAGAAACTGACAACCCGGTTGCAGAGGAAATAATATCAAAGAAATCGAATGTGCGGCCAAAGACCGGGAACAACTGCAGGTACTCATTTATAATAAGCATACCGAAACCCAGTATACAAACAAAACGCAGATCGAGTAAAGATTGAATACGAAAAATTTTTGCCAGCAAATTATACTTGCCATTAAAAAACCAATAAGCACAAAAAGGGATAAGAAAAGAACCCAATAGATTAGGTGCTATACCCAATATAAATTGTGTTGGCTCTTCAAAATGCGTGAAGGGGCGAATACCAAACTTAACAGACCAAATGATAAGGGCGCCTATTATTGCAATTAAACGTGAAATCGATTTTAATTCCATACAGTAATTTCAATGCCTAAAATACAGAACAAATTGATTACAGCAATGCCATCATCAGGGTATTTTTAAAAACAAAAATTATTAATTACCCTTCCAGGTTTTGTAATAATACCGTATTAATGCAACAAGTGCAACGAAGGCGAAGGCGTAAAATAATATATTATAAAGAATAGGCTTGCCGCCAATAAACGCAAGTTCATTATATATACCCAGTGAAATAAACGCCATGATCCAGATCACACCCCAGCTGATAGAATATAAAATTTTAATAAAATATTTTTTTACATCTTTATCTTCATCTGATCCGGTTGGCGTGGGGAATTTATTTTCCATAAACATTAATTTATTTTATCAGCAGTTCAGCAAATTCAGTACTGTCGCCATTGAATACATTGAAATCAACTTTTGAAAGTATGCCATTTACACGACCCTCATCACTATGCTGCCAAAAAGCCCAGTTGCGGGTAATACGTGGTTGTTGGTATTCATAATAGTGGGCAGCCCATAAAATATATTTATCAAAATCGCTACCGAGATATTGTTTGTAAAAATCTACATTGGTATAAATGATGGGCTTTACTCCATAATTAAATTCAACAGCAT
>JANLSA010000094.1:0-3353 GCA_031362085.1 Bacteroidota bacterium
GAAGTATTCAAGGATACGATGCTGTATATAACTGTAAAAGTACTTTTAAAAGAAAAAGGGTGGCAATATGCTGCATTTCATAATATTTCGTTGAGAGGAAAAGACATTTATCCAAATAAAATACCCGAGCCTTTCGATTTAAAACTTGACTATCCAAAAAATCTTCAGGATAAAAAACTTTTTGCTACATCTCATATATCACGGTTCAGAGATGATGCTGAAAATGAAACACCAGCCATCGTTAAATATTCTCTGAAAATTGAAGCAGGCGATACACTATTAGATGAGTTTATAAAAGATAGTGATACAAAAAACCCATCAAATTTTTATTCATTTATCCAGTTCAATTTATTGCCATGAAATATATTACGATTAACCTAATTGCTTTTTTGCTTTTTTACTTAATAAAATTTCCAGCAGCTGGTCAAAAAAAAGATCCTACCCCTGAGTTTCAAACCTTAAAGCTAAATTCTTCACCCGCTTACGTAATGCTGGGCGTAGAGCCTGAAAATATTCAGCGGCCATCATCGCCTTCGCAATTTATTGGTGGCATTCAAAATGCGGTAGTAAATAAACGGCTTAAACCTAATATGGCTTTTGAGGCGACACCCTATTATTGGAAAAACCCTAAAAAAGATTCGACCCGATTCGAAGCAAAAGAATTTCTCCTCCCTGAAAAAAATATATTTAATTCTATATATAAAACCTTTACTCTTTCACTGGGAACATCTGAATCAGATACCGTTGCTTTTGGTAAACTAAGACCCGGTACAGGATTGGGTGCGGGAATCCGGTTTATAGTGGTAGATGGTAAACCCCAGGGAGAAAATATAAAAAGATTAATGAAATGGAACAGACTTATACACAGGCAGGCGTTGCTTAGTACTATTATGGATAATATAAGTACAAAAGACGGTGACATTAAGAATGAAACAATTATTGAAGATGCAATAAAGAACTATCTCAGAAGTATTGGGGATGAAAAAAGTATTTATAACCTGGCTGGTTTGTATGATACGGACGAATTTGTGAAAGAACTAAAAAGCGACATTAGCAAGTCATCTCATTTAAAAGATGTGGATTTCATCAATGCATTGAATGCTGTATCACAAACAGAAAAAGCTGAAGAGAGTAAATTATTAGTTGCTATCAACAAGTCAAAACTTCCTTTTGCCAAAACAGGGTTTATACTTGAATTTGCGGCAGGGTCGGCATTTATTTTTCAAAACAATAGTTTCGACAGTAGCAAACATGCAAGAACTTCTATGTGGCTTACACCTTCTTACAGATGGGAAGTTAACAAGGATAAAGAGAGCATTTCATTGTTGGATGTCGCAGGTGTACTACGACTCACTTTCAACAATAAAGCAGATAGTGTTGATATTGCCAATTATTTGGATGCAGGTGTAAAATTTCAATATACTCATAACAGATGGAGCGTTTCATCAGAAGCCGTTTATCGTCGTGCTTCAAAACTACCTGAGGGGTTTAATAAAAAATTCACTTGCAGATTTGTTACTTCATTGGATTATAAGATGAGTGACGGCGTAACATTTAAATTTTCATTCGGTTCTAATTTTGATGGTAACACGGCAACCTACACGGATTCCAAAAAAATGTTTGCTGTTGGTGGGTTAAACCTTGGCATATTTAATTCCAAACAAAAATAATTCTCACTCCTGTGATTGCATATTCACAAGTGAATATTCGGAACCTCTGATCTATCAAACTAAGATTGTTACTTAAATCTAATTATCCACTCATTCAACAACTCCTTATTGAAACTTAATCTTTTTTCAGCTTGAATTTTAAAAAATTCATTTGGGCACAGTCAGGTACTAAGTAGGTTTTTGAGCTTGAATAAGCAGTTAGTACAATAGCCTCCTTTTCACATTTCTTTCCATCAAAATTCCGTTACTTCGCTCTTTAGAACATTTGACTGCATATTGTATAATAGAATTTCATAAGTAAAATATTTAATCCTCCTTTAGGGGATAGGGGCATGCTCAAACTTGACTGGTACATATTAAAAAAATTTTTAACCACTTTTATCTTTTGTATGTTGCTGTTTACAGCAATTGCAGTTGCAGTTGATAGCAGTGAAAAAACAGAAGACTTTGTAAAAACAGGATTAAGTACCGGGCAAATTATTACACAATATTATTTTGGCTTCGTTCCATTTATCTGGAGTTTACTTTTTCCTTTATTTGTTTTTATTGCCGTTATTTTTTTTACCAGCCGGATGGCTACACGCAGTGAGATAGTTGCAATACTTGCAAGTGGTATAAGTTATAATCGTTTTCTTCGTCCCTTTATTGCAGGTGGTATTTTATTGTCGGTGGCATTGTGGGTTGGAAGCCGGTATCTTATTCCCAAAACAAATTCGATTAAAAGCCGTTTTCAAACAGCTTACTTCGATAGAAACGATCCTACAAAAAACAGAAGTTTTTCCAATTGCTACAATTGTTTTTATCTGCGGGTAGATGCGGATACGTATGTCGGCATCAAAGAATGGGATACGGCAAATAAACGATCCCGTACTTTTTTTATGGAGAAAATAAAAAATGGAAAAGTGTTTTATAACCTCCGGGGTGAAGCGCTGAAATGGGATACTACAAATAAAAAAGATAAATGGGTTGTATTAAATGCAGTCGAAAGATCGGTTGATAGTTTAAAAGAAACCATTAAAGAGTATCCGGAGTTAATTATCAAGATGAATATAAAACCGGATGAACTTCGTAAAGATGAATACCTGAAGGATAAACTCACTACTCCAGAATTGTCAGCATTAATAAACATTGAAGAACAAAGAGGCACTGAAGGATTAAGTACATTGAAAGTAGAAAAGTACAGGCGAACAGCAACGGCAGTTACGGTATTGCTACTTACCATTATGGGTGCTGTAATCGCCAGCCGGAAAACCCGCGGCGGCAGCGGATTGCATATTGCATTCGGTATTGTGATTGCAGCCTTATTTATTTTAAGCGATCGTTTCTCTACTGTATTTGCAACCAAAGGAGATTTTCCGCCACTACTTGCTGCCTGGGTGCCAAATATTGTTTTTGCATTCGTTGCAATTTGGCTTTACAAGAAAACGCCGAAATAATCAGTGACTTAATTTCGAATTGGATTTTTATTCTTCGTAAAATTTTACATTGTTATCGGTAAGAAATTTTTTTATCACCGCAGCATCTATGCACTGTCCAAGATGAATGAAAGAGTAATCAGTAACTTTTTTAGATTTGTTATCAATGAAAATTTCTTTATCTACCAGGTCGAAACCCAGGTGAAGATGCTTGGTAGAAAACTGCATACCGCAAACTATACCTTGTTTATTAAAGAGTGGTCCGCCA
>JANLSA010000115.1:0-6580 GCA_031362085.1 Bacteroidota bacterium
GGGTATGAAAAAGAATTTAATTTTAATAATCGTTTTATTGGTAAAGGTATTTCCGAATGAGTTGTATGCTCAGCGAAAATTAACAGAAGCAACAATCTCCTATGATATTGTAATAAATACTTCCAATGCTAAACCCAAAGCTGCTGATGCAATTGATGGATCTATCAGTGTTATTTACCTGAAAGGAAATAATAGCCGTTCCGAAATGATTACACCACTGGGAAATCAATATACAATTATTGAAGGTAAAACAGGCCATGCAACAGTTCTTAAAGAATGGGGTGCTCAGAAATATATGATAACAATGACGCCTGCAAACTGGAAAGATTATAATAAAAAGTACGACAAAATAAGTTTTTCATATTATGAAGAATATAAAACGATTTCAGGTTATAAATGTCAGAAAGCAATTGGAAATTTGAATGATAGCGCTAAAACTACCTTTACGGTTTATTTTACCAAAGAGTTAGTCCCTGTTAATATGGACTTTCAATATTTAAACAGAAATCTTCCCGGACTTGCAATGGAATATGAAGTAATAAGAGGAACAGACACTCACATTTATACCGTTTCAAAAATAAATTTCGATCCGGTACCTACATCAAAATTTGAAATTCCTACTACCGGCTACCGGATGATGACCTACGAAGAAACAAAAGCGAAACAGGTAAATTAACGGTTTTCAGAAAAAGGGATAATAGAAACTTTGCCCATTAAAATTTTCTTTTTCAATGGTAGTACATAAGTTGTGTTCCCGATTTGATAACTGGCAATCGCATTCAGATTAATATACTTTGGAGTTTGAATACTGAAAAGCTGCCCACCACGAAAATTATAACCGGACTTTAGTGAAAATGTTCCTGGTTTTAAAGCCGATTCCTGAGAAAGCAATGCTCGAAGCGGCTTTTTATCAATATTTTTTCCAGCACTATAAATACTAAAAGTTGCAAAAGCTCCCATAACTGAAGTAGTTAATAGAGCAATCACAAAGATTTTAATACGAAATAGTTTTTTTAAAGTGATGTTACCCGAATTCATTGCTATACAAAAATATGGATTACCAAAGTCCTGAACAAAACCGTTTATGGAAAATTTAATACCTCTTTAACGACTCTATTAATGGTTTGTTACATTTTCAGCCCATTTTTTTTCAAAACTTTGCACAATTGGGGATAAATGAAAAGCATTCAGATAAACAGATTTGCCTTAACTTAGAATAATTCAGACAGTCATTGCATCAATTATTCCACCTTAAATTGTTGAAACCCATGACCGAAAAGCAAAATCCCTTTAGCGAAGACAAGCATCTGATACAAGAATTACTTAAAATATATGCTAATCTCAAAAACGGAAATGCGCATTCCTATATTGATGAAGAATCGTTCGAAAGAATAATCACTTACTTTCAGGATAAGGAGGATCTTAAAAATGCGGCTGAGGCTGCAGAGCTGGCAATAAGACAATACCCCTGGTGCGCTGACCTATTAGTAAAAAAAGCGGATATCCTTCTTGCAAAAAGAAAATATCACGAGGCACTTGCAATTCTTGATAAAGCTGAACTGCTGGATAGCAAGGACATGAATCTTTATATCTGCAAAACAGATGCGTATTTAGCTTTGGAAATGGAAGAAGAAGCCATCAGTCTCTTACAAAATGCACTGACGATATTTGAAGGTGATGACCGGATCGAATTACTTTTTGAACTGGGCGATGTCTATGATTACTACGAAAATTTTGATAAAGTATTTGAAAGTTTGAAAATGATTCTGGAACTGGAGCCAAATAATGAAGAAGCTCTTTATAAAATTTGTTTTTGGACAGACTTTACAAACCGAAACGAAGAAGGAATAAAACTTCATTCAGGCATTATAGATAATTTTCCGTACAACCACCTTGCCTGGTTCAACCTGGGTGCTGCCTACCAGGGAATAAAATTGTATGAAAAAGCAATTGATGCCTATCAGTATGCAATAGCAATTGATGAAAAATTTGATTATGCTTATCGCAACATTGGCGATGCCTACATCCGGCTTAGAAAATATAAGGAAGCAATTGAAGTACTGTTTAAAGTGGTGGAACTTGCAAAACCGGAAGATGTAATTTTTGAAGCAATCGCATATTGCTATGACCGGATGAAAAATTATTCGCAGGCAAGGTTGTATTACCGTAAAGCAATTCATCTTAATCCGGGTAACACAGCATTATTTTATAAAATGGCTTGCACTTATTTTAACGATGAAAATTACAGCAGTTGTACAAAACAATTGGAACATGCGTTAAAAATAAATACACATCACCCCGATTTTAATTTACTGATGGGTGAATGTAAATTACGATCAGGTTTGTTTGAAGAGGCAATTGATTTCTTTAAAATTGCCGTGAATGCACGCCAGAAAAATGCAGCAGGTTGGGAAGCACTTATCCGATGTATGTACTATGCTGAATTTTATGATGATGCTTATGATCATGCAGTAGCTGCCAAGCTTTATACGGCCGATAAGCCCGTATTTCTTTTTTATAAAAGTGCTGCACTTTTTGCTTTAGGAAAAAATAAGGAAGCGTTATTACAATTGGAAGAAGCGATGGAGAAAGCACCCCGATTGCTGAGAAAATTTGTTGATTTGAATCCGTCGATTTTACAAAATCATCAGGTTGTGGATATGATTGCAAAATATAAAAGAAGAAAATCAATTTGATTTGAGATTGAAAGAATTCATCAACCAGACTCTGTTTAATCTTCCTTATTTTTGCCCGCCCGGATTAATTTCCCGCCAGAATAAAACGTTCAGGCTGGCTTTCGGTCAGGTGGCTCCCGATTAAGATCTGAATTAAAAAACAGCATTTCCAACTGTATAAAAATTTCATAAAATGAATTTTAATCTATCTCAAATTCCCGACAGGAATCAAAAACCAAGAACTGCAGGTTTAACCATGGTGATGGACAAAGGTCTTAGTGTTAATGAAGCAAAAAACTTTCTGAGTTCATGTCATCCGCATGTAGATATTATCAAATTAGGGTTTGGTACTTCGTATGTAACACCGAACCTGAAAGAAAAATTAGAAGTTTACAAAGGGTATGATATTCCAATTTATTTTGGGGGTACTTTATTCGAGGCTTTTTTAATCCGTAACCAGTTTGAAGAATATATTTCTACATGTAAGGAGTTTGGGATAAACTATATGGAAGTAAGCGATGGGTCAATTACCATTCCCCATTCAGAAAAATGCGGTTATATTGAAAAATTGACTCAACATGGTGTGGTACTAAGTGAAGTGGGTAGTAAAGATGCAGAACATATTATGCCTCCTTATAAATGGATTGAATTGATGCGTGCAGAATTGAATGCCGGTTCATCGTATGTTATTGCAGAAGCAAGGGAAGCCGGTAATGTTGGTATTTATCGCGGTTCAGGGGAAGTTAGAGAAGGGTTGGTGCAGGAAATACTTACGCAAATTCCTGCTGAAAAAATTATATGGGAAGCTCCGCAAAAAGCACAACAACTTTATTTTATCGAATTAATCGGGTGCAATGTAAACCTGGGAAATATTGCGCCAACTGAAGTAATACCATTAGAAACAATGCGGGTTGGATTGCGGGGCGATACATTTCATCTTTATCTTGATAAAAAAGAAGCTTGATGCATTTATATGGGCTGATAGGCTATCCGCTTTCACATTCGTTTTCTCAAAAATATTTTACAGAAAAATTTGAGAAAGAGAATATCACGAATTGCAGGTACCAGAATTTTCCGATTTCAACTATTGATGAAATAAAAAAAATTATAGATCATAATCCTGAGCTGGAAGGATTGAATGTAACCATTCCATATAAAGAAAAAGTAATCCCCTACTTAAATGAAGAAACGGAAGCCGTAAAAAAAATTGGAGCTTGTAATTGTATAAAATTTATTAATGACAAATTGATTGGATTTAATACAGATGTTACCGGATTTGAAAAATCGTTTATAAAAAAACTAAAGCCCTTTCATAATACAGCAATGGTGTTAGGTACCGGGGGGGCTTCTAAAGCAGTTCAGTATGTTTTGCACAAACTCAAAATTCCATTTATCATAGTTTCCAGAACACCTCAAAAAAACGAAACGAGTTATGACAACCTGGATGAGCATACTATCAAACGATGTAAAATTATTATTAACACATCACCACTGGGCATGCAACCGAATGTTCAGCAAAGTCCGTCAATACCATACCACTACATTACGAATCAGCATTATTTATTCGATTTAATTTATAATCCGGCAAAATCAGTTTTTCTGGAGAAAGGAGAATTAATGGGGGCATCTATTCAGAACGGATATGAAATGCTGGTAAACCAGGCAGAGGAAAGCTGGCAAATCTGGAAATCTTGAAATGATGATGTGATCGATTAATTTTATTTTTACAAGAAGTTTTATTCAATGAAAAGAATTGCGAATCTATTACTACTCTCTTATTTTTTTATAATGCAGGTAAGTGCTCAGGGTACTGCTGTTGAACTTTTTAATAAGGCAATGGAATTTAAAAAAAACAACAATTGCCAGGAAGTACTTTCTTTACTGAATAAAGCAATCGAATTAAAACCCGATTTTACCGATGCCTGGTTGGAAAAGGGCTGGTGTTTAAGCGAGTTGAACCGGCCCAAAGAAGCATTAGCTGTTTTACAGAAAGCAAATTCATTATCAAAAAATGATTACCGTATTTATTTTGAAACCGGGCATGCTTATATTTCTTTAAACGAAATTGATTCTGCATTAAAATATTTTAAGGAATCTTTGAAGTTAAAACCAGATCATCTTGCTGCTAATGTTTCCGTTGGTGATTTGTTCAGGGAAAAACTAAACAACCCGAAACAAGCGTTAAATTATTATTTGAAAGCTTCCAAGATTGACAGCACTCATAAAAAATCGAATTATTGGATTGGCTGGTGTTATAATGAATCAGAAAAATTTGATAGTGCCATTTATTATTTACAAAAAGTGGTTGAAATTGAACCGTCTAATACGCCGGTTTCAATTGAATTAGGCTTTGCGTTCTATTCACTTAATAGATTTAGCGAATCGATCAATGCATTTAAGCCTGCATTGATTGCTAAACCCAAACCTGAACTTGCTTTATTTTACACAGCTATGTGTTTTGTGAAAACGGGTAACAAAGAAGAAGCTTTATCCAAATACAATGAATTGGCTATTTTAAACAGCCCTTATGCGGCGAAACTTTTACATGAAATTGAGCAGATGAAATAGTAGTTGGAATCAGTGATCATTCTCCGGGGATTCGTTTTCCTCAATTCAGAATCCAAGCCTTTTTCTTATTGTTAGCAATACAGGTTTAACGTCTGGAGATAGGTTTAAAAAATAAACCCCGGTGGAATAGATAAGAATAAATGCAATACTTCTGAGCGTCATACCAATTAATCCATTCAGGGTTTTAAAAATAAAAAAGCAAGTGATAAAACTAATTCCCGCAAGTAATATTGTATAAAACGATTGTATTGTGAATGGAAACAATTTATATTTTTTCCATAAAAAATAAATACGGATAATATTATAAATAGTAATTGAAATAAGATTGGCGATTCCCGGTCCCACAATTCCGTATTTTACAGTCAACAGATAATTTAAAGGTAACATCAGTAATAAAAGAATAATACCACATAACAGTTCAAAACGCCAGTGAATAGAAGTACCGATGATTTGGCTGTTTACTCCCGTACCCATATCTACAATCCGGGTGGCACCGAGTAAAAGAAAAACCGTGAAGGCCTGTAGAAAAGTATCTTTTAATTTAAACGTAATTACGGCGTCTTTAAAATTCAATGTTATCAACAAAAATAATCCTGCTGCAAAAATGAGTTGATTGATAGAAGAACGCTGATAAATTTTTTGTATCAGTTCCATATTCTTATCCTTCCATGCTTGTGAAAGATGTGAGATGGCAGCTGAAATAATGCCCCGCTGCGGTGCCTGTACTAAAGTTGCAAAATTTTGTGCTAAAGTATAAATGCCTACCATCATCATGGCATTTTCTAATTTAGAAGCAATAATGAGTGTATCGAAAATAAAGGACAAAGTATAAACAATTGTGCCGCTATAAACAAATGTGCAAAGTGTAAGAATTTTGTTTTTAAATTTTTTTGTAACCCGGCTAAATGTAAAATTGAAATGAAGTTGGCGGGTATATAAAAGATAAAGTAATAAGAGTAGTGCAATGCCCGGATACGTGAATGCAAATAGTTTTATAAACAAATCAAAACTGCCAATCACTCCTGTGAGGAATAGCACAATAAGAACCGTAGTGAACAAACGCCACATGGTTTCTTTTAAAAAATTGCTCAATACAGATTTTTTCAATTGCCAGGCATAAGCTTCCAATACAGAAAAAATAGTTAGTCCAAAACCCAGGGGAAAAATCCAGTTATAATATATAATCAGATCGGGTGAGTTGGCTCCGAATTTTTTTATCACAAGCTGTTTTAAAACTATTCCAAAAATAATAACAAGACCAAACCCGACTGTTGATGCCAAAAGTGCCCAACTTAGCATATCATTTTTTCGAGGCTCTAAATTGTCTTTATAATAGG
>JANLSA010000204.1:0-6509 GCA_031362085.1 Bacteroidota bacterium
GGCAGGAAGGCAAAAATAGCACCATACATAAAAACATAATGAATCTTACAAATTAATAAAATCTGGATGTAAGTGAAGATGCTTAGTCCTGACAAATTTGGTATCAAAAAATTTTGAAGATGAGAGCCGGATTTCAGGTTAAGATGCAAGTAAATAAGATGACAAGATGAACTTTGAGCCTATGCTCACTTGCGTTCCCTGCCGGCAGGCAGGCAACAACAATTTAGTAAAACTATCCCTACTTATTTTCAGGCAGGCCATCAAATTCTTTTCTTTTATTTTCAAGCCATATCTTCATTGCATCGGGTGTTTTCATAAGTTCCATCATTTCATTAATTGCCTGAAGATGATCTGTTTCGCCTTTTTGAAACATTTCCATTCCATGTTTTTTACTCAATGTTGCCATTTCATCAAAACTGTTTGCAGAAAATTTCATGTCACATGCTCCTCCCAATTGTTTACATGTCATTGTTTTCATGTTCGTAGTTTATTTAGCGGTTTAAAAATTATTTTTATTTTATTTAGAAAATTCTCCAATATGCCAGAGAATTCCAGAAGGGTCATGCAAAAAACATTCGCTACCCCACTCTAATTTCCGAATGGGTATCAGTTTTACATTTTCATATTTAGTTGTCAGGTTCAAAGCCAAAAGTTCGTTCCAATGACGTCCAAGATCTTCAACTTCTAAAAAAATCATTGAATTATCTATCCAATCCTTGACAAAGGCATCTTGTAAATAAAATCCGAATCCCTCTGTTTTGAAATAAGACATATTAGATGTCAAAATACTTTCTTGAAAACCCAGGTCCCGGTAAAAACTCCGCGACAGTTCAAAATTTTTAGCTCCGATGAAGGGACGAATTGATTTTGCTTTAAGTTCCATTGTTTTTGCTTTATAATTGCTGCTGACTTTCTTCTTTATAAAATTCCTGTACTGAAAAGTTGATGACTCTGAATAATAAATTTAATAAAATAAATAATTTTTTTTGTTTGTTGCTTCGAAGAGTCATGGAAAAAGAACTGATACCCGAACCAACCTTTCGAAAGGCACATCAAAAAAAGTATAAATATTAAACCCGTAACGAACCACGGAACGCCCTGCCTGCATAGTAAGATTCTGCACCGTTGTGATACGTGAAAACATGGCCAAAGCGACAATCACAAAAGAGAGCACCACCAAGTTCCCTGATAGTATCAGGCGTTTTTACCCAGCTCGATGTTTTTGTATCGAACTCTCCCAATTTCTGCAACTCACGGTATTGTTCTTCTGTTAAAATCTCAATTCCCATTTCAGCTGCCATATCCATAGCGCTGCTTTTCGGCTTATGTTCTTTTCTTGATGCCAGCGCATCACCGTCATAACAAACACTTCTGCGGTCTTTGGGACTTTCGGCTGAACAATCATAAAAAATATATTCACCCGTCTTTTTATCATAGCCAACAACATCCGGTTCGCCGCCAGTTAATTCCATTTCATCAAGCGACCAAAGTTTTTCTGGATTGGCTTCTAACCTTGCCTGTACTTTAGACCAATCTAAACCTTTATGCCGTTTCATGTTTTTCTCAAACCGGGTTTTCAATACTTTGAGTAGTGCTGAACGCTGATCTGATGTTAACTGCTGCCTCGCCTGCAAGCGGGTCTTTTTATTGCTCATAGTTTTATTTTATTGCTGTTGATATATTGAAATAAAGTTAGGTTATATCTACTTAAAATTTTTTTTCCTATTGCACAAGTTTTGGGTAGAAAGGGATTTTTTTTTGTTGCATAACAATTTCTTTGTGGCTTATGATTGTGTTCATAACATTCTTGAGTATTTTTTTTGCCAAAAAGGGCACAAAGAATTTCACGCAGTGAACGCAAAGGAGCAGCGAACGCATTGCCCTTTAACAGCTACAATCGCTGTGAGAAATAAAACTTATCGGTTGTTACTGTGAAGAACTATGGAAGAAAGACGCCTCCTCCGTGTATTTTGTATTGAATTCCTCTGTGATCTCGGTGGTTTATTTTTTTACCACAGAGGACGCAAAGAGTTTACGCAGAGAGCACAGAGATTATTCGGTTGTTGGTGCAAAGAACTATGGAAGAAAGATGCTAATACCTGAATATCTATAATGCAAAAAGCCGCTCCGATTTGTCGGGACGGCTACTCAAATAAAAACGAAAAAAATTTTATCCTTTAGATGCTATTGCTTCACCATAGGAGTCATAATATTCTTTGTGCTCATATAATTTTCCGTCCCTGAAATAAAATACCATGGCCCAATCTCCTGAATAAGGGTTGCCGGTCTTTTTTGATTTTGCATCCCAATGTCCCAATGCAACTACCTTATTACCTTCTTCTATAAGTTCTTTCACTTCGAAACTTGGAAAATCCTTATTCGCATAAATAAGTTTGAAGAATTCAGCTACACCTTTTTTACCATGATAAACCTGTGCATAGGGAAGAATATCGGTGGGCCCCGGGCAGGTCCAAGTAATATCATCGGTTACCATGTCAAGAATAGCGGGAACATTACCTTGTCCGAAATAGTTATAGATTGCCTGGGCCATTTCTTTGCTGGTCATTGCTGTTGTTTCCATTTTTATAATTTTTATTTTGAGGAATTAGTTAACGAGATAAAATGGATAAAGAAATCCGTTCTTTATTCTTAGCTTTCGGGGGATAGGAAGTTTCATTTATGACGAACAATATTCTGCTTTGCAATAATTCTTCAATAGAAAGGTAATGATTTCTGATTGTATGATGCAGAAAATAAATAAATGCCGTGGATTCCGGAAAACGATCGAACATTTTTTATTTTATAGAACATTTAGCACAGAAGGGAAGATAATTATCGGACAGCAAGAATGGACTCTATGTTTTTTAGTGCTGCACTTTTCAGTTCCAATAGTCTGTCATCATCGTAATAGCCTAAAGCTATATCACGATCTTTTTCAATTGGCTCATAAAAATTTAAATCACTTGCAAGATCCTGCAAAAAATAAAGTTCTTCATTTTGAAGTTCAGGTTCGTCCCATATTTTATTCTGCAACTGACCAATAGTTTTCGAACGTTCGGATGCGTATGTTCGCTCAATTTTATTCAGCAAAGCTATTACTTCTATTAATTGTGCTATTAAATCTGAGTTCATTTCCTTTTTGTTTGGAATTAAAGAAAGGCAAAATACAGCTTTTTCAAAGCTGACCCGGAGATACTCCCGATAGCTATCGGGACTCCGGATAACGATCGAACATTTTATATTTAATAGAACACAAAGCACAATGAGGGGCAAGACTTGTTGCATTGGCTGCGGGGCAAGTTTCCGTACATAAGAAATTTTTTTCCATAAATCTCATTCTTCTTACTTCCTTAAAATCTTTTCCATTGTTCTTCCTTTTGCCAATTCATCAATCAGCTTATCCAAATAGCGAACCTTTTGCATGAGCCTGTCTTCTATCTCTTCGACACGATAACCGCAAATTACACCGGTGATTTTTGAAACGTTTGGATTTAGTTGTGGTGCTTGTGCGAAAAAAGTTTCATAATCAGTTTTCTTGTCAATATGTTTTTGCAAGGATTGTTTATTATATCCTGTCAGCCAAAAAATTATTTCATCCACTTCTGCTTTTGTACGTCCCTTTCGCTCTGCCTTATTTATATAAAGCGGATAGACAGTTGCAAAAGGCATTTTATATACTCTTGTATTATCCATTTTAGTTTTTTTTAAAGAATCATTTGGTCGTCTTACTCCCCATCTGGATACCGAGTTTTTCATACACAATATCGTTTGGCTCCCACAATTCTATTTTGTTACCTTCTATATCCATGATGTGAACAAACTTTCCATAATCAACTGTTTGAAGGGAGTCTGTAATATTCACTCCTTCTTTTTTAAGTTCTTCAACAAGTGCTTCTAAATTTTCAACCCGGTAGTTTATCATAAACTCCTTTGTTGATGGTTCAAAATATTTTGTAGTTTCTTTAAACGGGCTCCATTGTGAAAATCCTTTTTTGGTAGAGTCCGCACCCTGGTACCATTCAAACACTGCACCATATTGGTTTGTATTTAACCCAAGGTGAGTTTGATACCATTCTCTTAGTTTTTTAGGGTCTTTGCATTTAAAAAAAATGCCGCCAATACCTGTTACTCTTTTCGATTTTGTGTTGCCATTTGATTTTTGTGCCATAATGGATTTGAAAGCAAAACCAAAACAGAATGATGTGGCAATAACTAAAATTAATAATGATGTCTTTTTCATTGTATGAATGTTTACGGGATTTTCTAATCAACAGGTTCCCATAATTGAATTTTGTTTCCTTCTGCGTCAAGTATATGGACAAATTTGCCATAATCATATGTTTCAATTTTGTCCACGATTGTAACACCTTCCTTTTTTAATTCCTCCACAAGTGCTTCCATGTTTTCAACCCTGTAATTGATCATAAAATCTTTTGTTGAAGGTTCATAAAGTTTGGCGGTTTCAGAATTAAGGTTCCATTGGGTAAGCCCTTTCTTTTTGCCTTCTGCATCCTGGTACCATTCAAAAGATGCACCATACGGACCAACGTCCATTCCTAAATGTGTTTTATACCACTCTTTCATTTTGTTGGGGTCTTTGCATTTAAAAAAAATTCCGCCAATACCTGTTACTTTTTTCATACGTCTTTGTATTAAATTGTTTTGGATTGTTCTTTCTTTTTAAAATTAATAAACTGCCGGGTGCTACAATCAACCCGACCGGTAAAATTTTAAGTACTGTGTTTACCTGCCTGCCGGTCAGGCAGGTTTTTCGAGAAAGTTTTTTAAAGTTGATAAACTTTCATCCATGTCTTTCGGAAACTTTTTCTCTGCTATGGGTATAAATATGTTCATCGGATATTTCATGGTGCCCGTATTAATCATGTTTAGTTTAGTTTGTTCACCGGGTAAAGATTCCATATCAAAAATCACAGAAGCAGCCATCTTCATGGGTTTTTCAAAACGGATTTCTGTTTCAATTTTTTTCCCTTCAATGATGTTTTTAATTTCTTTTTCTCCCTGGCCGGCACTTTTATCTCCGATCCATGCATAAATAAATCCTACTGTTCCGTCTGTACCTTTAAATTCTTCTTTCCTGTTTTCTTTGCCCCTCGTTGCCCATTTGTTGAACTGTTCCTGGTTTTTGAGCATTTTTAGAAAGTCAAAAACTTTTTGCCGGGGTACATTAATGACTATTTCACGATTGACATAATGCTTCTTTTTCATGAAAAGCGCAATGAGTAGCAGCAAGGCAATGATGCCTGCCAGTAAAAGTAGAATTGTAACTATGATATTCATTTGCGAAAATTTTGTAGAGAAAGTTAATACATTTTCCGGTTGTTGCTGTAAAGACCTATTGAAGAAAGATATGGATACTGTGATGCGGGCCTGCTGGCCGGCACGAACACTGGCGGGCCTGAGATAAATTTGTTTTTACAGTAGAAATCCAGAGCTGAATAAATACTATGATATTTCTGATTGGTTTGTCTTTGGCTAAAAGCAACCTCTTCTACTTCTGTTCCGTTTCATTTGAATCGCCTTCACCTTTTATCCATTATCCCATCATCAATCATTTTAGTCCTACCTGAATAATATTTACCATCAGCAACAATAACATTTCAGATGACTTGCCATCTATTACATACTTTATTTTCAATTGTTAGAGACGACTCCTCTGTTCTGTTTATTCCGGCTCAAAAACGTTTTTTATCAATCTAAACAATACAATTATGAAACAATTCTATTCAAGCCTTTGCTCCTCCTGGTTTTTTTTGGGGCCTCTTATATTTCTAACGGACAAATCTATTGGGTAAACCTTTCGGGGCCAGCCGAAGTACCTGTGAACAATTCCCCCGGAACAGGGAAATCACTTGTTACAATTGATGCTGTGGCGAATACAATGCGGGTCCAGTCCACCTTCTCAGGGCTATTGGGCAATGTGTCAGCATCGCACATACATGCTGCTACTGCAGTTGCCGGTACAGGCACCGCAGGTGTAGCAACCACAACACCAACTTTTACCGGCTTTCCATCAGGAGTGACTGCCGGAACCTACGACCATACATTCAATATGCTTTTGAGTACGAGCTACAACCCTTCATATGTTACAAACAATGGTGGCACACCTGTCACAGCCTTTGCTGCATTGAGAGCAGCCATTAGCGCTGGCAAGTCTTACCACAATATTCATTCAACTTTATTTCCCGGCGGTGAAATCAGGGGCTTTCTCAATCTCTGTCCAACCATAAATATTTCTATCCCGGACGCATTCGCATTACCTGCTGGTGTTCTTGCTAACACAGTATATCCTGCTTATGCTCCGGCATCATCGTTAACGCTTCATGCTACAGTTACCGGCGGTGCCGCACCTTACAACTATACTTGGTCCAATGCTGCTACTACTTCTTCTATTACCGTAAGTCCAGCAGCGACAACCAACTATTCCCTTTCTGTTCAAGATCAAAATGGCTGCCCTGGTACAGCAACTAAAACTGTACATGTAATGGATA
>JANLSA010000232.1:0-5547 GCA_031362085.1 Bacteroidota bacterium
CCAATATTATTATTCAGCATTTTTGTAAATCCAAAATTTAATCCTGCATTCATATAAGAATCACCGCTCGATTTTCCAGTATACGTGTATTTATCATTACCAATAAAATTAAAACCATCAGACTTAGAAGTGCCAGTTCCGAAACTCAGATTTAACTGCCCAAAGGGAAGTAAATTACCTTCTGTTTTAAAATAATTTCTGGCAAAACCGCCAATTCCAATATTAAAACGGTTCGAATTGTCTTTATTAAAAGTATTTCCTGTTGCATCGCTTACATCAGTAGTTTTTGAATTATTTACAGCAAAATTCAGCGAGGCCCCAACGGCGGTATTATCAGATATAAACCATCCCATTGACGGGCCTAAGTTTATACCATAGTTTTTATTATTGGAAACAAAACCTGTGGTGGGAGGGGGAAAGCTGTATTCAGTTTTTCCGGAATTATAGAGTACTGTCCCAATACTTGCACCAGCCATTCGTGTCCCTTTTTTTATCTGAGAAAATCCATTTATTGCTGAAACTGATAAAACAATTGTAGTTATGAAAAATTTATACATAGCCAGCTAATTTTTGGTTAAAAGCAAATGTAACAGATAGCTGCTATGTGTGCAAAAACAGTCTTGGAAGTTTTTTTTAAAAAACTCACGTTGAATTGAAATATTTTCCTTTATCTTTAAATCTCGTTTTTAGAAACGGTGATTAATCATTTTATTCTACAACTTATTTAACTGCCAAAACAAACGTTATGAGAAAACTCAGACTCCTTTCAATCTTATTATTAGCAATCGTTTTTGTATTTGTTAACTGTACCAAAGAAGGTCCCGAAGGTCCTGTTGGTGGTACTGGAGCACAAGGTCCAACGGGTGCTACTGGTGCAAATGGTGCTACTGGCCCTGTCGGTCCTACTGGCCCTCTCGGTCCAGTTGGTCCTGCGGGTCCTACTGGTGCAACTGGTTCTGCAAATGTAATTTATTCGGCATGGTTAACCAGTCCATATGCTTCAAGAGATACATCAATTGATGGTACTTGTCACAGGGTTCGTCATTTAGATGCGCCATCCCTTATTGCTGCTATTTTAAATCAGGGAGTAATGATTACTTATATGAGGGTTGGAAGTATCGGACCTTACCTGCTTCCTTACACATCTGATGCTGGTGGTGCAACAAATCAAATTGAAGCGATTTATGCTGTTCAAAAGATATTTGTAACAAGAAAAACATTTGGTAGTTGCAGGTTCACAGCTGCTGACCCAGGCACTGCCCCTGTTTTAGTCAACCTTCCAGGATCTCTTGAATATCGTTATATACTTATACCAGGTGTAATTGGTGGTGGTCGTATTATGAGCGGTGCTGCTGCTGGTTATACACCAGAACAGTTAAAAGCGATGACTTATGAAGAGATAATCCGGTTATTTAATATACCAGCATAAGAATAAAACTATTCAATATTAATAAAATTAGTTTCTTAAGAATAAAGCCCTCCGATTTTTCGGGGGGCTTTTATTTTCCCAATTCAAAACGATTGTGCCTTAAATTGCAAACTGAAATTTAAATTTTAACGAATGACAATATATTTCGATTATAACAAAGCTCAGGTATTGCAAGCATTGCGTTATCATTTTATTAGCCGCAGAGAAATACGGTTGATGATCATATTGGTTAATGTATTTGCAATATTATCTTTCGTTTTATACCTGACGAAGTATATTTTACCCTTTGCTTTTTTTGTAGGTGCATTGCTCTGGATAATACTTATGATTAGTTTCTGGTTTCTGATGCCCTCAATTATTTACAAAAAAACAGCAACATTCAAAGACAGCTTCAGTATGCATTTTCATAATGATGATTTTACACTGGAACATGAGCATGGCTCACGTTCCTGGCCCTGGACTTCGCTGAGTACTTATATGGAAAGTCCCCATTTTTTTCATTTGTATTTTGATACCCGTTCTTTTTTCCTGGTACCCAAAAGCGGATGTAAAGACACTGATGAAATATATGAATTGAGGCAATTAATAAAATCGAAAGTGAAAAAAGGGTAACCCCAAATAAATGGAAAGAACATTTAATAATAAAAAGATTTATTTCCTTTCCGACTTTCACCTTGGTGCACCAGATGCTGCTTCCAGTTTGGTACGGGAAAAAATCATTGTAAAATTTCTGGACGAAATAAAGCGAGATGCATCGGAGATTTTTATAGTAGGTGATATATTCGACTTCTGGTACGAGTATAAAAAAGTTGTGCCTCGGGGATATACAAGATTGCTTGGTAAATTGGCAGAATTATCTGATGCCGGAATTACCCTGCATTTCTTTGTTGGCAATCATGATATGTGGATGAAAGATTATTTTCAGAAAGAATTAAATATCTCAGTTTATTTTGAACCCGTACCATTTGAAAGAAATGGAAAAAAATTTTTAATTGGGCATGGTGATGGTTTGGGTCCCGATGATCACGGATATAAACGGCTGAAAAAAATATTCCGCAATCCTGTTTGTCAATGGTTGTTTGGAATATTTCCTCCTGTATTAGGTTTGGGTTTGGCAAATTACCTGAGTCGGCGCAGCCGGAGAATTACTACGGAAGAAACATTCCTGGGCGAAGAAAAAGAATGGCTGATTATTTATTGTAAAGAAGTACTGAAAAAAAATTTTTACAATTATTTAGTGTTTGGGCACCGCCATCTTCCGATTGATTTTCGCCTCACCCCCAACCCCTCTCCTGGCGGAGAGGGGAGTGAAACGAGCCGGTATATCAACCTCGGCGATTGGATAAGATATTTCACCTATGCTGTTTTTGATGGCACGAAAATGGAATTAAAATCCTATACAGGTAACGATGATAAAATAATCCGCAATTAAGTGAACAAGATTTTTTTTAATATATTTTTTCTTGCTTTCAGCTATCAGCTATCGGCGCAATCTGATACGGCTTTCCGGTTTGTAAAAACAATTGCATGTGATATTACAAGTTTTGCAGTAGATGATTTGGATAATATCTATTTACTCAACAGCAAAAACCAATTAAAGAAATTAAATGCCAACGGAGACTCGGTTGCCATTTTTAATGATGTAAAAAGATTTGGCAAAGCTTCCCTCATTGATGTTTCCAATCCATTGAAAGTATTATTATACTACAAGGATTTTGCAACGGTCATTGTACTGGATCGTTTTCTCAATCTTAAAAATACCAT
Source organism: Bacteroidota bacterium (assembly GCA_031362085.1). Classification (GTDB taxonomy): domain Bacteria; phylum Bacteroidota; class Bacteroidia; order Chitinophagales; family Chitinophagaceae; genus VBAR01. Next base: position 3,194 of record JANLSA010000232.1, read on the forward strand.
TGATTTGCGCAAGCAAAATATTTTTCAGGTAAAAGCGATTGGCCAGTCTTACGACAATAAAATATGGCTATATGATGACCTGGAGAACAAATTAAAAAAAATTGATGAAGATGGGAAGCTGTTATTCGAAACTCCCGATTTTCGGTTGCTGTTCGATGAATCACTTTCGCCTCAGAGCATCACCGATGCCGATCAGAATATTTATATCTATGATTCAGCTAAAGCAGTTTATGTTTTTGATTATTATGGCTCATTAAAAAATAAAATACTAATTAGCCGCTGGCAAAATTTTAAAGTGGCAGGTAAATATATTTTCGGTTCGGTGGCAGATACTTTGTACCGGTACGAGATTAAGAAATTCAGATATGATGAATGGCCGTTGCCCAAACCGCTTCAGCAGGCAAAGGCTTTTAGTTTTACTTCATCAAAACTGTATGCACTAAAACAAAATGAAATCAGCATCTGGGCTTTCCGGTAATTCTATTTTGAAGAAAGAATTTCAATCAAATCTTTTTCAAACATTCCATATTTCCCATATTCGATTATTCGGCCTTGTTCCACCCCCTTTTTCATAATAAGGATGGTAGGCACATTATAAACGTTTAACGCTTCGCTTAAATGACTTAACGTTTTTTTATACCGGTCAGTTCCTATTAACGTTATTTTTTTACTGTCAAAACCTGCTGCCTCACTCAATTCGTATAAACGGGGAATAATAAAATGTGAGTCCTCGCACCAGGTACCCATAAAAACTAAAAGCTCTATACTGTCTTTATTTAACTTAACCGCATCTATTGCAGCTGCCATTGGTGTATAATATTTCTGATTATCTGCATACCATTTAAAACTGGTGTCGCTTAACAGAATTTCTTTTGAAAGAATTCCTTTATAAACTTTTTGACCGGCATGTGCCGTATCCGGATAAACAAGGAATTGATTTTGTGCAAAAGATTGTAGTGAATTAAAAATAACAAAAACGAGTACAGGTATTAATTTTTTCATTTTCAAATTAAATTAGAGATAAAAATAAACTTGATGTTGGAGAAGATGATTCTATTCTTGTTAAAATTTTATTCGCATCGAATTTTATCTAAAAAATTTAAACAGTCATTTTCAAAAACCAACTCTTATTATTTAAAGACCAGTATTAATAGCGTGGGCTGTGTGTGAAAAGTTCCCCTTCGGGGGACCTGTCTGCCGTCAGGCAGGTTTAGGGGGCAGGATTTTAAAGACTCGCTTTCATCTCACTCAAAAATTTTTTTATCTTTTCCAGAGATTGGATAAGCTCATATTTTTCTTCAGCATTTCCGTTGCTTTTCAAATAGGCTTTTGCTCCTTCAATGGTCATTTTTCGGCGGCGCAATAAATCATAAATCAGCTTCAGGTTTTTTACATCTATCGGCCGGAAGAAACGATCGCCTTTCCGGTTCTTCATTGGATTGAGTATATCAAACTCTGTTTCCCAGTAACGAATCAGGGATGTTTTTTCAAGAAACATTTCAGCCACATCGCCTATTGAGTAATATTGTTTTTGAAATAATATTTCATCAGCTGGTATCTGAATATGATCCAGGTTTTCATTTTCAATTTTAAGTGATCTGCGGCCTCTTTTTCCAGGTGCCATCACTTTTATATTCGCATTTACAGCAGCAATTTGTTTTTCCAATATTGATATTTTCTTTTTTGAATCTTTTTCATCCAATTTTGAAACAGCAGAAGCTGCCTCTGCAAAATCAAATAATATTTGTGTTTGAGCTTTACTCATGTTCCTGTGCCTGCCTGCTGGTTAGCAGGCAAAGATAGGGACGTGAATAGTTTCCTGAACAATAGTATCATGCAAACAATGAGCATTGTGGAAAAGTTGGATAGGCCGGCAGTCGTCATTAATCAATCTGTAATCTATCAATTACCTGCAAAGTCCAATGGAAAATTTGCAATTAAAAATTTGAAATTTGCAATTCACTACTCACCTCCTAATCTAAACTTTGATTACTCGCTGCTGCTTTCTTCACCAGCCTGTCAAACTGTTCAGGATTCAAATCATTAAAGAAGAAATAAATTGGATCTATTTTTTCGCCCCGGTAATGAACTTCATAATGACAATGCGGTCCCGTACTCTTTCCCGTGTTGCCTACCCATCCAATCACTTCACCCCGTTTAATGGCCTGCCCTTTTCTTGCTTTTACCCGTACCATATGACCGTACAAGGTTTCATATCCATAGCCATGATTTATGATCACATGGTTACCAAAACCATTACCAGCATTACCAGCCAAATCAACAACTCCATCGGCTGTTGCGTATATAGGTGTACCCCGGGGAGCCGTAAAATCCAATCCGGCATGCATCTTCGC
>JANLSA010000247.1:0-9732 GCA_031362085.1 Bacteroidota bacterium
TACAGGATGCTGCAAAGACCAAGGTTCTTTCCCCGGTATTTCAATATTTTATATGGTTACACGGAGTCATACGAACTGGAATATATTTCTTTAAATGAAACTATAGTTAAGAAAAATAAGTTGCCTGGAATAACTTTCGACGAACTTTTTAATGAAGACGAAAAACGATATCCTGCAACTGCCTCATTGCCACTGGCAGATTTTAATATCTCTGCCGATAATCAGTATGCTTATTTACGTTTAACATCTTTTGACCAGGGGCAGCTTAAAAATGGCAAAATTAATTTTGAAAAATTTCTTGCTTCTTCCTTTAAAAGTATTGACGCAGCACATATAAAAAATTTGATCCTTGATTTACGTGGCAATGGCGGAGGCACTGATGAGTATGGGAAAACATTGTTTTCTTATTTCACCAATCAGCCATTTGATTATTATGAGTCTTTACGAATGAACAAAGAGAGCTTTGATTTTTTTAAATACACCAGCAGCCCGGACAGAAAAGCACCCAAAGGAATGCTGAAAGCTAATAGTGAAGGAACATTTGATAATATTCAGCATCCTAATGTTGGAAAACAACTACCAACACTGCCAATTTTTACTGGTAATATATTTGTATTAATTAATGGAGGTTGTTTTTCTACCACAAGTGAATTTTTATCCATGCTTCATTATCATACCAAAGCTGTTTTTATTGGGGAAGAAAGCGGTGGCGGATATTATGGTAACTGCTCCGGGCCAACACCTGAGTTTTTTCTGCCAAATACAGGGATAAGTATTGAAATTCCACTAATGAAATATTCCATGGCTGTAAAAGATTATCCTTATTCTGACAGGGGATTAATTCCGGCTCATATAATCATCCCCACGATTAAAGATAAAATTGAAAATAAAGATGTGGAACTGGAATTTGCAAAAAGCCTGATTAAGAAATAAAAAATATTTCTTTACATAACATTATTAATGGAAAATTACTGTTTCAATAAAGCAGCTCCTCTACTTTTACAGCAATTCCTCTACTTTGCTAATAATATGCAACTGAAATAGATGATTTTTATATCATCTATATAATACTCAAGTAAAATGAAAAAAATAATTTTAGTTGTATCAATTGTCTGTATCCAGTTTACAGTATTTTCCCAACCAAATTCTATTTTTAGAAAAGCAGATTCAATATTCAATAGCCAGAACTATGCCCTTGCAAAAACGGAGTATGAAAATATATTCAAAACAGATCCCGGTACTGCATTGGCATGGAACCGAGTTGGCTTTAGTTGTTATAATCTTGGCCAATTTGATGAGGCAATAAAGTATTTCAACAAATCACTTTCTATGAACCCGTCTGAACAAATAAAACCATTTGTATTAATCAGGCTGGCTAAATCGTATGGCGCCAGGGGTGACAAAGAAAATACATTGATATTTTTGCAAAAAGCGGTGGAGGCAGGTTTTTTAAACCTGAATGAAATTAATACCGACAAAAACCTGCAATTGATAAAAAATGAATCCGGGTTTACAAAAGTTAAAGAAATCCTTTATATGAAAATAAATCCTTGCATGGCAAATCCCAAAAGCAGGGAATTTGATTTTTGGGTAGGTGTTTGGGATGTGTTTGATACCAAAACCGGAAGACCAGCAGGCACTAATACAATTACCATAACATCCGGCGGTTGTATATTGCTGGAAAGCTGGGTAAATACAATCGGCGGTACAGGCACAAGCATTAATTATGTAAATACAGAAACGGGTAAATGGGAGCAGATATATAAAGACAATGATTTGGGAATGCCTGTACATTATACGAATGGAGAGTATATAAATGGAGTAATGAAATTTGCTCTTACAACAAAAGGAGCAGATGGAAAAATGCAAACTGGCCGCTTTGTGTTTGAAAAGAAAGGAGCCGATGAAGTACGGCAATATCAGGAGATGACAAGTGATGAAGGAAAAACATGGATTATGGAATTTGATTTGACATATAAAAGAAGAAAATAGCCCTGTATGAAAAGAAGCTTCGTTTTTATTTCATTATTTTTTTTTATCCCCGCAACTTTATTTGCGCAACAAACAAATAAAAAAGATACACTATCTTCTAAAATTGATACCCGTATCACGGTTGCCGAAATGATGGCAAAACTGCCCGGCCTCAAAGGAGAGCAATATGCACTTGGTATGACACATGGGACAATGGATTTATTAATATATGCCCCTAAGGAAAAAGATTTACAAACACCGCATGATAAAGATGAAGTGTATATTGTAGTAACAGGCACAGGAATTTTCTTTGATGGCAAACAACGTTATACATTTAAGCAAGGAGATGTATTATTTGTTCCGGCTAAAACGGAACACCGGTTTGAAAATTTCAGTAAAGATTTTGTAACATGGGTTGTATTTTATGGAAAAGAAGGTGGAGAGAAATAAATCAGGCATATGAAAAAAATAACCCCGGTAGTCTTTATATTAATTTCCCTAGTTGCTCATTCGCAAGATATTGTTACAAAGATGTATACTGCAAATGCAAAGGATTTTCGAAAGTCATTGTCATTTGTGCAACAAACAGAATTTTACCGGAATGATTCATTAATCCGAACTGCTACCTGGCATGAAGTGCTGGTTTACCCTGATAAATTACGAATAGACATAAATGATCTTTCAAAAGGGAATTCTCTTTTTTTTGTAAACGATTCTTTTTACAATTTTCAAAACAGTGAATTGAAAAGCAAAAGTTATCAGCCACATGAATTATTATTTGTATTGGGTGGTATGTATTCATTTTCTTTGGATGAAGTATTTAAACGGTTAACAGCAATTGGATATAATACTGATAAATCATTTGAAACAACATGGAACGGAAAAAAAGCAATAGTAGTGGGTACAGATAAAGAGGAAGCAGAAAGCAACCAGTTTTGGGTGGATAAAGAGAAACTGGTTATCGTCAGGATATTAAATAATAAAGACGGACAAAAAACTGAAATAATCTGTAGTGAGTATATAAAGTTGGGCAATAATTGGTGTGAAACTAAAATTGAAATGTATATTAATGGTAAACTTCGTCAAACTGAAAAGTATAATAATGTAAAAGAGAATATTACCGTGGATATGGAATATTTCAATCCTTACAAATTCGGGCAAATAAAATTCTGGAATCAATAATATTTATGACACCTGTAATGAAATCAGTTTTTATTTTTTTGGCTTCAATTTTTTCCGGAATAACTGTAGTCTGCAGTGCGCAGCCAGCATTCGGAACTAATAGTATTGATTCAACTACAATTCAATTTTCAAACCCGTCTGTTGGTTTTCAAGCTGACCTTGAAGGATTATTGCAATGGCCGTTAAACGAAGGCAGACATCCCTTAGTAGTTTTTATACATGGCTCGGGTAAAGGAACAAGATATGAGTATAGCGATATGTTTTCGAATTTTTTGCAAAAAGGCTATGCCGTTTTTTCTTATGATAAAAGAGGTGTAAATAAATCTGGCGGAACATATAATGGTGTGGGACCAAAGAATAGCCCCATGATGATACCCTTATTGGCTTCCGATGTGTATGAGGCCTTGGAGACGTTGCGTAAAAGACCTGAAATAGATTCGTCCGCTATTGTGTTAGTAGGGGCAAGCCAGGCAGGATGGATAATACCTGTAATAGCTTCCATGAGTAAATCTGTTTCTCACTATATGATTATGTACGGGCCAACAGTAACAGTTGGCGAAGAAATTTATTATAGCCGGTTTGCAGAGCAGAGAGAATCCAGTATCGAGGATGCAGAAAGATTCATGGCTGGTTATACCGGCATCAAAGGGTTTGATCCCATTCCATATATAATGCAAGTAAATCAAAAGGGCCTTTGGATTTTTGGTGGCGAAGATCATAGTATTCCCACGGCAAAGTCAATGCAAATATTAGATTCGCTTAATAAGATTTCAAGTAAACCCTATACTATAAAATTATATCCTCAGGCGGGCCATGGATTAAAAAATATGGAAACAGGTTTGTTTGAAGATTATGTTTCTTTAATGATGGAATGGCTGGGAAAGAACATAAAAAAGAAAGCATTTTAAAACAGTTATTAATTTCTTGCAAAAAACTATTTCTTCGAAATATTATAAATCCTAATCTTTTTAAAAGGCATGTCTGACTCTATTCCTGTACAAATGATACATCTATTATCCAAATAAGAAAGCTCAGCAGTTTTCAAATCAAAGTATAATGTGTCCCCGACTGTTATTTTCTTATTAATAAACTCTTCCCTGATGGTACAGATATTAGCCGCATGGATCACATTGCGATATATAGCTACAACCGGATTTAGAAGTGAGCCCTGCCTGTCTTCCCAAACACTGTCTCCAATATTTACATTGGGAGTATGAATTTGAATTGCAGCTCCCTCACAATTTACCCTGAGGACTTTGCCTTTTATGGCACTGTATTCAATGGGCTCTATTTTGCTTGCTGATTTTTTGCATGAAAATGAGCAGATAACCAAAATTATCATTGTAGTGGCGAGATTGAATATTTTTTTCATACAAACCTGATTAAAAAATTTTTATTTAACAGATTGACAATGATAATGGCAATATCGATGCATTGATTTTACGAAAAAGATCAAATACTTTATTTATAGATAAATGCCAGGTAGTAAAAGATGCTAATTGTATTGTGCTGGACTATGTGTATTAATAAAAAAGTTTCAATGAGTAATTGGGCAACGACCATTTCTTTTTTAAATTATAGATTAATTGCCCAGCTTTTCTAATTTTTCTTTGGCTGATTTGAAATTAGGTCTCATCTTTAAACACTCTTCATAATATTTCCTGGCCATCTCCTTATTTCCTTTTAGCAGGTAAGCATCACCCAGTCCCTCTCTTGCTATTACAATATTGGGAAACTCTTTAGTATATACTTCATAAAGTGCCATTGCCTCATCTGCTTTCTTCTCATCAAGCAGTTTTATGCCGGCATCAAGCATCATCATATCATCATCCAGTGAAAGTCCTGCTTTCTCTATTTCCTGTTTATAGTTTTGAGTGAAATAGGCCGGCCCTTTTGTTGTTAATAGGGAATAGAGCAGTTTCGCTAATGGAGAGGAGAGGGAACCGGGTCTGCCATCTTCTTCTATAACCATTGGCTGCTGCATAATTTTCCCAATAAAATAAAGCTGTGTAATGGCAGGCATTACTTCATCCGTCTTATATGTTTTGGAATTATTAGTTACCAGGTACATAAAAACTCCCTCATCTATATAGTTACTCATTCTTGCCCAATAAATCCCATTGCTTCCACCATTATCAACTGCGGTAGTGTTGCGTATTGTTTTTGCTAGGTTGCAACCGTATCCAAAAAAAGATTGACCATCATAACCTTCTTCCTGCGCCTGCCTGCTATACATTTTTTGTACATATTCTTTAGGTAAAATTTTTTCACCCTGTATAGCTTTATACCATTTATATATATCGCCAATGGAAGTATAAAGGCCGCCATTTCCAAGCAGGTTCCAGTATGGCCCTCCTTCTTTTTTGTATCGGTCCATTAATGTACCCCAGTCGCTATCTCCATCATATCCATGTGCAATCAGTTCTTCTTTCCAGTCTTTATTATTATATCCAATTGTTGTTATGCCAGCAAGGGATAGTAATTCATCTTTTAAAAATGTTTCATACGGTTTGTTGCTGACTTTTTCAATGATATAAGCGAGTATGCTCATTCCCATATTTGAATAAATGGCTTTACTACCGGGAGTAAAGATTAGAGATACCTGCATAGCCCGGTTTATAAAATCTTCTTTTGTGACCTTTGCATAATCACCTCCATCATTCATAATAAAATCAGGAAGCCCTGAAGAGTGAGTAAGTAATTGATGAATCGTAATATTCGCTTTATCCATAGGGCAACTGGGTACGTACTTACTTAATTTATCTGTTACCGAAAGTTTATGCTGCGATTCTAATTTCATTTTAGCCCCCGCAGTAAAAGCTTTTGTAATGGAACCCATGCATGCCAATGTATTCGGAGTGAACTTGAATTTCTTTTCCCGGTTTGCATATCCGTATCCTTTTTCTAAAATAATACCATTTTTATCAACCACAAGAACTGCCCCAGCAAAACCTTTTTTCTCCAGATCCAAAAGATAATTGTCTACCAGCATTCCTTTTTCACCTGTTACAATAATTCCTGTATTATTTCCAGTTGTTTGGGCATTGTTGCTGCATGACAGATGTGAAAAAATCAGAGCTGCAAAAATAAATTTTGAAATTGCTTTCATTGTCTTATTAATTTATTGAGTTTATTAACTGGGCTTTATATTCCATTCTGGGTTTTAAAAAAAGATTATTTCAATATCAAAGTTTTGTGTTATTTAGGGACTTGCAAGGTTAAACAAGGTTAATATAGATAAACGACAAAAAAGGCAGAGAAGATTTCTGTTGTAATTAGATATAGGATACAAGTAAGAAGCGACTATTATAATCTTTTCATCAACTCCTCTCTGTAACTGCTGCCAACAGGTATTTTATATTTACTAACTGAAACCTGGTGTATTTCTAATGTATGGATATGTTTAAGTGAAACGGCAAATGATTTATGAATACGGCAAAAATGAGTTTCGGGTACATAATCAAAAAGCTCTGTCATGTTTGCTCTTACCAAAATTTTCTTATCTGCGGTTTGAAAAGCAAGATAGTTTTCTTCTTTTTCTATAAACAATATATCATTGATGTCAATCTTATATGTTAATGCGCCGCTTTTTAATAGTATAAACATTGGTTCATTAAGACTTTGTTTTGCATTTACTGGTATTGTATTCAGTTTATTACTTTTCAATTGAAATAATTCCCTTGCTTTGTTTACTGCTTTAATAAAACGGTCAAATTCTATTGGCTTTACCAAATAATCAACGGCATTCAGTTCATAACTTTCTACTGCATATTCAGAATAAGCTGTTGTAAAAATAATAAGTGGTTTATTCTCCAAGACTTTTGCAAACTGAACTCCCGATAGATTGGGCATATTAATATCTAAAAAAACTAAATCAATTTTTTCTTCCTGCAGATAACTCATTGCCTTTACCGGGTTGCGGAAAGTTTGCCTCAAATTGAGAAATGGAGTTTGCTCAACGTATCTTTTTAATACGTCAATAGCATTCGGTTCATCATCTATTATAATACAGTTCATTTTATGTTTCCAGTTCAAGCTTTACTGTAAATGTATTGTCGGTATCTGTCATTTTTAAATCATGTTTTTGAGCATATAATAGCTGGAGCCTTCTTTTTACATTTTCAAGCCCAATGCCACCATATTCTTCATGCTTCATTATATAGGATTCTACCACTGGATTGTTGCAGGTAAAGATAATTTTTTCACCCCTTACTTCCAGCGAAATAGAAATAGTTGATATTTTTTCAATATCAACTCCGTGTTTAAAGGCATTTTCAACAAAAGGCATTAGTATCATCGGTGCTATAAAAGTATTTTCAATATTCCCGGTAGTGTTTACTTCAACTATCACTTCATCATTTGTATATCTTAATTTGCTTAATGCAATAAAGTCGTGGATATTTTTTATTTCTTTTTGAAGTGATACTTTCATTACACTGCTGTCATACAGCATATATCGCATCAAACCTGCCAACTTGGAAATACCATTGGCCGTTTCATCGTCTTTGTTTCGCTGTGCAATGGAAAAAAGATTATTCAATGTATTAAAAAGAAAATGTGGGTTTACCTGATTCTTTAAAAAATTCAATTCAGTGGTTAACTGTATTTCAGCTAATTCCCTTTTTTGCTTTTCATTTTTTACCCACTCTTTGGTAAAATGCCACGCAAACAATACGAGTAAAATAATCAAATAGATAAACAAATTCATCCACCAGAAGGGGTTGTTGCGAAAAGAATTATTTTCATGTGTCCCTAAGCTGACAGACTTTGTAAAGAAAGACTGAATATATTGTTCCGTTATAAAGCATATAGCCAGCCAACCCAAAATTTGTAGTATAAAGAAAGATAGCTTTCTTTTTTTAGACAACTGGGGCAATAAAAAAAACAGGACGACAATAATAAAGACTGTTTTGGCAAGCAATGCAATTAATGCAAGGTAAAAATGCTGATGATTACCAGTCCCGGTTCCCTCAGAAGTTAAATTAGATGAAAATATCCAGTTTAGAACAACTAACAACAGCAGCCATACACCAATTATTACCAGATATTTTATCCCCTTTTTCTTTTTCATTTGTATTTAATCACATGTAAAATAACAAAGCATTTCTGGCTTTTACTGTTATTGGGTTAAAACTGTAAAAAATGTGGCTAAACTTTCTGAAACTGTGATTGCAATATGAGATTTCAAAAAATGTCTCTTTAACCACAATAAACCGTTATTGACAACATTTGTTTCCGGGCTGATGCAGGAGTAACTAAAATTGCTAAATGAAAAGAAAAATTTACTTCATTTCTATATTAATTACGGTAGGAGGAGGTGCTGCTGTATATTTTCTTTCATCTATTCCGTTTGGGTTATTTTTTAAACTATCGGCTATGACATTTTTTATTGGATGCCTTTCCACATTTTTGACATTATCCATCAGTTTACTTAAATCAAAACTGTTATGGAAAAAAATACTTTGCATACCTGTTATATTTTTGTTTCTGATAACAGGTTTTGTTGCTGGTATATTGGTCGCAGATAATGCCAGCGGCTATACCCGGCTTGCAAATACTTTTTTAAGTATAGTACCGGAAAATAGCAAAGCAGCATTCACAAAATTTCCTTATAGTCTTACTACGGAAGAATGGGAAAAAGATATTCAGTATTTAAAAGAAGAATTGCCAAAGCACCATGCCTATCCGTTCCTGTATATGCAACAAGAGGAATTTAATAATGCCATTGCACAGTTAGAATCAAAATTAGATAAACTCTCAGATAAGGAAATTTCATTTGAAATATGCCGTATTGTTTCAATGATAAAGGATGGGCATACACAGGTTATTTCTATTGTATTTGGTATGCCTGCTTTTTTAGATACCCGTTTATTTCCCTTGCGTATTTTCTTTTTTAATGATGGTGTGTATGTAACGGATGGTGGCAGGGACTATAAAGAATTGGAGGGGTTGCGTATTACCCAAATCGGGTCAACGAAAATGGAAGATATTATTAAAAAAATTAATCCTTATGTACCTGGAGAAAATGATTATTATAAAATGCAATGGGCATTTCCTTATTTACTCAACAGTGGTTTATTGAAATACACAGGTATAATTGATGATGAGTCTGCCAGGTTTATTTTTAAAGACGCATCTGGGAAAGAAGTTAAGAAAACAATCAGTCCTGTTTTGTCAATGCAATACCTGCACTGGTTCAGGGAAACATTGTCACTGGATGATATATCCCGTAAAGGGAATCAGAAAAAGAATTACTGGTATGAATATGATAAAAATACAAGAACAGTTTTTCTTCAGGTAAACCAGGTGAATAACCAGCAAGGTAGCCCTTCTATAAAAGATTTTGCTACAGAACTGAATGATTTTATAAATATAAATTAGGTGCAAAAATTTATTGTATACACAATTTTACGTTCCAAAATTATAGATTTGAATGTAATTCGCGAAGCTGAAAAATGATTCAGGCCGTTTTTTCTCATGCCTACTACGAGCTGATTTTTGAAAATGTCAAAGTATTCGATCAATACAGCATCATTATGCGGTATCACATCTACCCATTGGGAGGTACCGAGATTAGAA
>JANLSA010000274.1:0-1673 GCA_031362085.1 Bacteroidota bacterium
AGATAAAACTGGTTCGTTGCATTTCGGGCGCTGTATTCGATGTAATTATTGATATCAGGAAAGATGTCCGCACGAAAAAAGATTTTGCAACATCCGATAAAATCCGCGATGGATTAAAAGAAGCAGGGATACAATTGAAAGACGGGAAAGAAGGGACGAGCTGGGAGCTTAACTAATGTGCAAATGTACCAATCACTACTGTCCGGTAAAAATAAAATTTCAAATTAAAGTTCTTTATTACCGGGTATTTGATAGCTCTAAATTAAGGTTTTTCAAGGTGAACCCCTCGGAAAAAATAAATTCAGTTGTGGTGAAGGCGGATCATATGATCTCAATACTTTTTCAGGATTGATCAAAAAATCAGTCAAATTAAAATAGCTCATCAGGTGATGCCTTATCATTCCTGCAATGGAAGCATATCCCCATTGATTTATGCGATTTTTATTAACTGCAATTTGTATTATCCGCACTAATAAATCGCATATTAATGCTGTCCATATCTGGATCATAATGGCATTCGGATTATCTCCTAAAAAGTACTTAAGCGGATAACGTTGTTTGATACGTTTAAACAATATTTCTATTTGCCATCTTCCTTTGTATAGGTCAGCTATTTCTTCCGGTGAGCTGGTAAAATCATTTGTAATAAATTCAAAGTTGCGATCCATTTCGCTATCGTAATATTCAACAATGCGTGCTTTAATAAGAGGTATTATTTTTCTGTTGCTAGATCTACCAAGTCTTACATACCGGTCTTTTCGGACACCCTTGTCATAGGATTCTTCCGAAACAGCCAGATCAACAAGATCTTTAATACTGGCATCCCGCTTTAATCTGCTCACCCATCTGATACCCCGTTTCCCCCATTCTATGAATTGCGTATAATTAATATATGCTTTATCAAACAATACTGTTGAATCGTTGGGCACATATAATTGTCGTAAAAAAATAAGGTCATGTTCTTTAGCTTCTGAAATAAATACAAACGATGGAAGATCATGTTTCGCACTGATCATCATATGTGCTTTTACGCCTCCTTTTTTCTTTCCGTTGGCTTTGGATGTACCGGCACCACGCATAACAGAATTAAATAAGCTAAATGTTGTTGAATCAATAATAAATACATCTTCAGCCTGATTTAATTTAGGCCGGCTGTCCGGTAAAACAAAATGAATTGCATATAACTCATGATACAGATCGGCAAAAAATTGAGCAGGACGTCTTTTGTTTGCATCTGACAAAGTGCTTCTTCGGGGAAAATGACTTAACCCTAAATGATTGATCTTATTCAACCCATATGCCTGAATGCCAGTTGTGATTTCCCTGAGATTGCCGGCATTAAAGAAACAGGAATACAACATAGTAACCAGATGATCATAAGACATAAAATACTTACAATATCGATTTGCATTATGCTTTTTACTTAGTTTTTCAACAACTGAGCGAGGTATTAAAGAAAGCAGCTGATTGAATACCGGCTGTCCGGTAAAAAAGTTAGATTTGTTCATAAGTTTAGTTTTTTGGTCGTAACTCAAAACTAAAACTTTGGGAGTTCTTAGGAACTCCTTTTTATTTATTTTATATTTTTACCGGACACCAGTGAAGCCGTAATCTATTCATGAGGATTGATTTTCAGAGTTTAAAGTCCAGTATCCTGATTCCTGGCTCCTGTT
>JANLSA010000386.1:0-2096 GCA_031362085.1 Bacteroidota bacterium
TTTATTTTTTTAATAATATTATTAATCGTTGCAGAAGAACTTGCAAAAGCCAATTCAAGATCATCGGTCCAGTTGTCTTCGGCATAGATATAGGGAGATCTGACTGAAGCAGTTTGACCTACTCCAGGCTTTTTTAGGGCAAAATCAATTGCTGATACAGATTGATCCATCAAATCTTCTGAATAATCAGAGTCGATCTTATCAAAAATTAAAGATCCAATTGCAAATGCACTTGCAAATTTCCCAGCAGTTGAAGAAGTGCCGGTTGTATTATTCATAAACTTTCCTCTTTGCTGTGGCTCTCCGTTTAAAAAATAAACAGGACGTTCAAAACCTTTACCATAAAAAGAATCCTCTTTGGGTATTCTCATTCCCTGGTGGTCTCTGTCATCGCCCAATTGATTAAACATCCAGTCATCTTTCGGATGCATTTTTAATAACCAATCTAATCCCCATTTAGCTTCATCCAGTACATCAGCCATTCCGTTTTTCCCTTCTAATCCATTGGAAAGTTTTTCATCAACAAAAACTTTCGGAAAGTCTCTGTAAGCTGCAAGCAAATGATAAGTTGCATTTGCTGATGTAGCACTATATTGTAAATAATCACTTGCATCATGCCAGCCGCCGCTTACATTAATATGTGTACTGTCTTTTATTCCTGCCTTTTCACCATACAAAATATAACCATCATGTGTGTGGCAACTGTCTTTTAAAAAAGGGTTGAAGCCGCTTCGTTGCTGCCGCATGTATTTTAAACAAAAATCAGCAGCACCTTTATAAACGTTTTCACCTATTTCAAACTCCGGCGACTTTACTCCACCCACTTGCAAATAATATCGCCCCGCTTTTTTAAATGATGAAAAATTAAGCCGGTAAGTTTTTTTGAACGAACCATATTCACCAAATGGCTGTAACCCTCCGACAGCAACTATTTTGTTTGATTGCACCTCCCTTAACTGCCATTTATCAACTGCTATCATTTCTTTACTGCACCATACTGCCACCTTCACACCGTTTGGTTGATAACCGAGTTGATTAATTCGTATCCATGATTTTTTTTCTTCCTGGTTTCGGGTAAATGCAACTAATAAGACAACAAGACAAAATAAAAGTCCTTTCATGAATTCAAGTTACAAACAAATTTGAATGGTTGTGTAAGTGATAAGCCACAAAGATGTTTATAAGAATTGCTGCAGCTGGCTTCACAATAAAATTTATCTTGCGCCTCAAATTATTTTACAATGAAATTAGTTACCTATATAAAAGATGAACATGAGCAGCTTGCAATTATAGTAAATGAATTGGTGTATGATATGGAAGCCATTCATCCGGATTTACCCAATTCGATGAGTATGTTTTTAAATTATTGGGAAGATACCTTTCCATTAACACAGGCATGGGAGTTGATGATGAAAGAAGGAACAAAAACGAGTAATAAAGGAATTGCCTTGAATGAAGTTGAGTTGATTGCGCCAATTCCTTTTCCAACTTCTTGCCGGGATGGTTATGCATTTCGCCAGCATGTGGCGGCGGCAAGAAGAAACCGGAAAGCAGATATGATTCCCGAATTTGATCAGTACCCGATATTTTATTTTACCAATCACCACAGCATACAGGGGCCGGGTGAAATAAAATGTATGCCCGATCATTTTGAAAAACTGGATTTTGAGCTGGAAGCGGCTGTTGTAATTTGCAAACAAGGAAGAAATATAAAAGCGGAAGATGCGGATGAATATATCGGCGGGCTGATGATCATGAATGATATCAGTGCAAGAAAATTACAAATGGAAGAAATGTTATTGAATCTCGGCCCGGCGAAAGGAAAAGATTTTAGTACGGCAATTGGTCCCTGGTTGGTGACATTGGATGAATTAAAAGAAATGGAAGTGAAAGCAAAAGCAAATCATACAGGCAAAAGTTGGAACCTAAATATGAAGTGTTGGGTAAATGGAGTACAGGTAAGTGAAGGAAATGTGGGTGATATGGATTGGACTTTTGCAGAAATTATTGAACGGGCATCGTACGGTGTAGATCTTTTTCCAGGTGATGTAATCGGAAGCGGCACGGTTGGTACCGGTTGTTTTTTGGAATTGAAT
>JANLSA010000388.1:0-3519 GCA_031362085.1 Bacteroidota bacterium
AGCATAATTGGTTCTGAATAATCCGGGTCGCCTGTTGGTTGCTATCATAGCCGCTTCTATAGCAACTGTACCCGAACCACACATAGGATTTACAAATGGCGATTTCCGATCCCACTGCGTAGCATATATAGTTGCCGAAGCCAATGCTTCCAACATAGGTGCCTGGCCTGGTATTTTCCGATAACCATGCCTACCCAGTGAATCGCCGGATGTATCAATAAATATTTCTGCATTTTCATTTTTCCAAAACAAATTAATAACAGCACCGGTAAGCGCCGAACCTGTTGATGGACGTGTGCCTCTTTTTTCTCGTATCCTGTCTACGATTGCATCTTTTACCCTCAGGTTTGCAAACATGCTGTTATTAATAGTTGGATTATTTACATTGCTGGTAATTGAAAAATAACCGGGATCGGGTAAAATATTTTCCCAGGGATAGGTTAAAAGATTATTATAAATAGCATCCGCATTTTCTGCTTCAAATTTTTTCAGGCTATAAAGAACCTGGCTGGCGCAGCGAAGATTTAAATTTAATTTTATACAATCGTTTATAGTGCCAGAAAGACGTACACCTGTTACAAATGTTTCTTCAATTATAAAACCAAGCTCCTTTACTTCCTGCTCAAGGTAAGTAGCCAGCCGCTTGGGGCAAGTAATCGTAATATCCGATCTGTTTGTATATAAATTCATGGTGGGGCTAAAGGTAAAATGTTTGTGATTGATATAGGTATATAATCTCCGTTCTTTTTATCCAAGATTTTCGTTTTAAAGACTATTTGTATAATGTCTGGTTCATGAGTAACCAATTCATAGATTGAAGCTGGCTTATAGAAGGACTTAATCCTATTTTATCATAGCTGGAATATTACTGAATTATTTCAGTGCTGTGTAATCATGCTTTAATATTCACTGAATCCTTCTTTTTTTTCTTAAACATCACCTTTATTATGAGTGGTATCAATATTGACTATAGCAATCTTTAATTTTCCAATACCATAAAAAGTATAGGTTATGAAAAATAATAATTTGTTATCCACCGGATTTTTACTCTTTTCCACCATTTCGTCTTATTCGCAAAATACTATGGTGATTGATCTTCATAAACAGGTAAAAGAAAAGTTTATTGAAGTTTATAACAGAGAGCTTAGCCTTCTTACTGAAGAATCGCATACAGGTATACGCTTAAGTAAAGATGAAGGAGAAGGCGTTGCGTGGATTAAGGGAATTGAATTTTCAAATGGAATTATTGAATTTGATGTAAGAGGCGAAGATGTAAAACAACACAGTTTTGTTGGTATCGCTTTTCATGGCGTGGACAATGCTACGTTTGATGCGATTTACCTTCGTCCATTTAATTTCAAAGCTCAGGATGAAATTTCAAAAAGCCATAGCATCCAATATATTTCTCTTCCCGGTTTTCCCTGGAGAACATTGCGTGAAAAGTATCCAAATAAATATGAAAATTTATTAGAGCCGGCTCCCGATCCCAATTCCTGGATAAAGGTTCGAATCGTCATAAAGGATTCTACAATCTCAACATTTATTAATGGAAATAAAGAACCAAGCCTGGTAGTTGAAAAACTAACTCAAGTTCATATTGGATCTATCGGGCTGTATGTTGCAGATACTTCTGGCGGCGATTTTGCAAACCTTACGATTACCCAAACGAAATAACTGATTTTAAATAATAGCTTAACAGAATCAGCTAGCATCTAAAAAGAAATTTTAAACCGATTATACTAAAATGAATTTAAAGAATTTTAATCTTAAATAATTAAACAAATAATATATGAAACCGCAATTAAAACTATTGTCAATTATTTTTCTGATGACATTGGCTATTATTCCATGTTTTTCACAACCGATTACTACACCGCGTACACCGAGTCCTGCTGCTGTGGCTTCACAAACAATCGGTATATCTGCTATTACCGTTAAATATTCAAGACCTTCTGTAAAAGGAAGAAAAGTGTGGGGCGAACTAGTACCGTATGGCTGGAATGTACAAGCATTTGGTGCAAACAATTCTGCGCCCTGGCGTGCCGGTGCAAACGAAAATACGACTATTACATTTTCACATGATGCCAAAGTAGAAGGTATACTTGTACCCGCAGGTACTTATGGATTGTTTTTCGTAATTAATCAGGACAATAGCGGGGAAGTAATTTTATCTAAAAACAACAGATCTTGGGGAAGTTTTTTTTATAACCAATCAGAAGACCAGATGAAAGCAAAAATTAAAATCCGTGACATTGCTTTTACAGAATTTCTGACATATGATTTTATCAACCTGGCAAAAAATTCAACTGACTTAGTTTTGAACTGGGAGAAAAAACAATTTCCCGTTAAAATAGAATTTGCTGTTGATGAAATTGTAATGGCTAATGCAAAAGAAGAATTGCGGGGCCCAACCGGATTTAATGCCCTTGGATTGATCAGTGCTGCACAATATTCCTTTGAGAATAATATTGAAATTGAACAAGGAATGAAGTGGGTTGACCAAGCACTTATAAATGAACCAACAAATTTTAATGCACTCAGAATTAAATCTAGGATATTAATCAGGATGGGCAAAGCAGCAGAAGCTGATAAAATGATGACTGACGCATTAGTGCAGGCTTCTGAAACTGACATAAATGCTTATGGATACCAGTTGCTTGGTCTTGGCCTGCACGATAAAGCCATTCAGGTTTTTATTACTAATACGGAACGTTTTCCAAAAAGTGCTAACGGTTGGGATAGTTTAGGCGAAGCTTATTTTACAAAAGGAGATAAAGAAAATGCTATTAAAAGTTTTAAAAAATCGCTAAGTCTTAATCCTGCACCCAATGTAAAAATCAATTCAGAAAAATTTTTAAAACAACTTGGGGCTCTTTAGTAATGCAATTCTATTTTAAGTCACATGATATTCATAGTTGAAAATTACAATGTGTTTTTATGATTTAATGTATCAGGAAAGGAAATATTTATTGAATAACTTTTTATATTTTCAATGTTAACAAGTCGAAAGTTGCTTCCATTGCTCTTTTGTTATAGCATATACAAAATTCAGTTTTTCGGGTTCGCCATAATAAGCAATTTCCTCCTCTCCTATTTTGGTTGCACCAAATCGTTCAATAGAAATTTGTGAACGTTTATTGGTTGCACCAATATAAAACCGGACTGTATCAACATATTGAAAAATATGATCCAGCATTAATTGCTTTAATGCATGATTACATCCTTTCCCCCAATGGCTGCGTACAAAAAAAGTGTAACCAATGGAAACCGTATTTGTTTCGGCAATATAATCGCTGTAGCGGGAGCTACCGATTACTTCATTCGTTTGTGCATCCCTGACTAAAAAAGCACCACCCGATTCAATTGCTCCGGTAAAATAATTTTCAAACGCCTTTAGTTGCCACCTGTTTTTATTTGGATGTTGCTCCCAGATAAGTGGATCGGAAGCAGCTTTGTATAAACTTTCGAAATGCGTTTGTAGCAACGGCACTGCTATTACCTGGCTATTTTTAAGATAGG
>JANLSA010000396.1:0-14786 GCA_031362085.1 Bacteroidota bacterium
ATTTCTCCTTTGGTAACCGGTTGCTTATAAGCGATAATTGCAAGCGTCTCCAGGGTAGCAACTGATAAACGCTTCAGATATTTATCACCATTTAATTGAGCAATGGTTTTATGAAATTCTTTTTTACTTAAGAACTGCCAGCCACCACCACTTTGTTTTACCTCAAATGGATAAAATTCCGAATTGTATTTTTCAACTATGCCTTCCAATGCAGTTTCTACCTGATCCAGGTTTATTTTATCATCCATATAACCTAACGCATTATTGACAAGATCAGTAAGCTCCAAAGTAGTCAAGGGCTTCTCCGATGCGAAGATTAAACATTCAATATGCGGAATAAGATTATTTATTTCCATAAAAAAAGTAAAGTAGAAACGAAAATACAATCAATGATCAAATGCTCATAATGCAGTTATCAACATTTGAAATTAATTAGCTATTCTAATGTGAAGAAAGATTTGACCTAAGTTCCCCCAACGGGGGACAGGGGGCTTTTATCCCTCCAACGCCGCAGCTCCGCTTACAATTTCAGTCAACTCAGTTGTAATGGCAGCTTGTCGTGCCCGGTTATAAGTTATTTTTAAACTTCTTAGCACCTCATTTGCATTCTCACTTGCTTTATCCATAGCAGTCATTCTTGCGCCATGTTCACTGGCATTTGCATCTAGTACTGCTTTATATAATTGTGTATTAAGAATCTTCGGCATCAACTCGGCAATCAATTCATCTTTTGAAGGGTCAAAAATAAAATCTGCCTTAGTTGCACCAGCTTTGCTTTTCACTTTTGGAATGGGTAAAAAACGCTCCACTGCAAAAACCTGAGTACCTGCATTTTTAAATTGACTATAAACAACCTCTACTATATCAAATTGTTTTTCTTCGTATGCTTTTACAGCTGCTTTAGCTGCCTGCTGTACATTTTCAAATGTCAGTTTCAAAAAAAGATCTTTATATGTCTCGTCTGCTTTGTATTTATTTTTTATAAAATGCTCATAGCCTTTTTTACCAATATTCCAGATCGTTATATTTCCTTTTTTATACTGTTCTGAATATTTTTCTTCAATAGTAGCTTTAGTAAGCTTTATTATGTTTGAATTATATGCACCACATAAACCACGGTCGCTTGTAATTACGATAAACAAAACTTTTTCAATCGTACGTTCCGTAGCCAGGCTCATACCAGCACCACCTTCTGCATTGCTAACAATATTGCTCAGCATTTCCTGCAGTTTTTTTGCATACGGACGCATTTGAATAATTGCATCCTGGGCACGGCGTAGTTTAGCCGCACTAACCATTTTCATCGCCTTGGTTATCTGTTGAGTGCTTTGTACTGATTTGATTCGGTTTCTTACCTCTTTAAGTTGTCCGGCCATAAGACTATTTAATATTTAAGATTGTAAAATTAAAATTTTTTATACCCAGCTTCAATAATTCTATTTACCGTCCCTTGCGTCGCACTCTTGTACTGAAGTAATTCTATTCGGCTTACAGCTTAGAGGTTTGACAAGTCTCCGCTTATTAGCGGAGGGTTAAGGGGGCTTCATATTTGGCGGCAAAGGTAAGGTTGTGAGGGTAAAATTCCAGCGGTATGTGGAAAGAAAAATCAATCTGAAATCCTTCAACTTTATGAGTGAATCTGTAAAATCTAATTGTACCTCATAAGTCAAACTATAATGGTTCTAAACCTGTTTACCATCAGATTGGTTCAGGGGGTTTTCAATTCAAATTCCCTCTTTACACCGTATGTAATTGCTATCACGCCACCTTCCTTCGTCCCCTTTTTTACGGGTCGTTCATCCTCTTTATAAAACTCAAGATTGATGGGACCGTTTACTAAACTTTCCAAATCTGTCATTGAAATTAAAATCCGGCCATTTTTTACCGTATCTATTCTATTAATTCCCGGGCTTTCAAACGAGGTGTCGGTTGCAAACACTCTTATATAATCTACGGCATTTAATCCCTCCATTTCAAAAACCAAATCGCCGCGTTTTAGTTGAGCAGGTATTTTTGTTTTTAATGTAAAAGGGCGGAACTCAAATTCCTC
Source organism: Bacteroidota bacterium (assembly GCA_031362085.1). Lineage (GTDB taxonomy): Bacteria > Bacteroidota > Bacteroidia > Chitinophagales > Chitinophagaceae > VBAR01. Next base: position 2,051 of record JANLSA010000396.1, read on the forward strand.
TTCATATTTTTTCATATTCAAATCGGTAAATGAAATTCTATGCTTTCCACTAAAATTATTTATGGGATACATCACTTCATAAAATGCCCCGGTGAGTTTGCTACTGTCAGCTGGTATTTGCTTTCCATCTATAGATACTTTTGCGGGATCATTTAAAACAAGGGTGGTGCCATTTTTACCACCAAAACGGTATTGCAACATTACGGTTATATCGTCTTTACCTTCTTCGCCCCAAACTTTATAATCAAAATAAACTGCTTCGGGATTTACATCTTTGCTATTACCAATTTCGTTGCTGGTGCAGGAGAATATGAAAACTGAAAATGAAAAAAAGAGGATGAATTGTTTCATAATATTTTTTGTTATTAATACCTCCGATGCTTGCAAAGTAAGTTAAAGAAAACGTAATCCTATTTGAAAATCGGATCCTCTCAAATCAAACCCGGGGCATATTAAAAACCTGCAAAACTTATAAATCAACTCACCGTTTTAAGCACGGGATAAAACCTATCTTTGCCGCTCTTCCGGGAGAAAAAATTCCGGGGGCTGTCAAATTGGCTCATAAATATTTATAGCATTGAATTTGACAGAATAAAATCCATAATTTTTAAACCGGGAATACCCCATATTTCATTTTTATGTTAGGATTTATTTCAAAACTGTTTGGTGCCAGCAAAAGTGTAAAAGATGTAAAGAAAATACAACCCATTGTTGAAAAAACGCTGCAGCACTTTGCGACATATCAATCATTAGCCAACGATCAGCTCCGCAATAAGACAAACGAATTTCGCCAGCGGATAAAAAATCATTTACAATCAATAGAAACTGAAATAACCGATGCCAACAAACGGGCAGAGGAACTTCCATTTAATGACCTGATGGGTAAAGATGCTATTTACCAGGAAGTAGATAAACTGAAAAAAGAAAGAGACAAACAGATTGAAGTAGTGTTGAATGAAATTTTACCCGAAGCATTTGCTGTGGTTAAAGAAACGGCAAAACGCTTTAAAGAAAATACTGAAATTATTTCTTCTGCCACACAATTAGACAGAGACCTGAGTATAAAAAAAGATTATATCTCCATTAGTGGTGATCAATCTATTTTTAAAAATACCTGGAGTGCAGCTGGTGGTTTAGTTACCTGGAATATGGTTCACTATGATGTGCAGTTGATAGGTGGCGCTGTTTTACATTCCGGGAAAATTTCGGAGATGGCAACAGGTGAGGGTAAAACTTTAGTTTCCACACTTCCTTCTTATTTAAATGCCCTGGCTGGCGAAGGTGTACATATTGTAACTGTGAATGATTACCTGGCACGACGTGATCAGGAATGGAACGGCCCAATTTTCGAATGGCTGGGCATTACAGTTGATTGTATCGATAAGCATCAGCCTAACAGCGATGAGAGAAGAAAAGCATACCTGGCAGATATAACATATGGTACTAATAACGAGTTTGGATTTGATTACCTCCGCGATAATATGGTGCATACTGCTGAAGAAATGGTGCAACGCAAACATCATTTCGCAATGGTGGATGAAGTGGATAGTGTATTAATTGATGATGCAAGAACGCCGTTGATTATTTCCGGGCCGGTTGCAAAGGGTGAAGACCAGTCATTCCATATTCATAAACCAAGAGTATTACAATTAGTGCAGGAGCAGGAAAAAATAGTTCGTAACTGTTTAAATGAAGCAAAAAAACGTTTTGCAGAGGGTGATGACGATCCTAAAAGTGGCGGTTTATTTTTATTCCGTGCACACCGCGGTTTACCAAAATACGGCCCGGTAATAAAATTTTTAAGTGAAAGTGGTACAAAAGTAAAAATGCTGAAAGCAGAAAATTATTATTTGCAGGATCAGCAGCGGCACATGCAAATTGTAGATGATGAATTGCTTTTTCATATCGATGAAAAAAATAATTCAATAGATTTAACTGATAAGGGTTTAAATATGATAACCCGTACCGGAGAAGACACCGAGTTTTTTGTGCTGCCTGATATAGGAGTAAAACTTGCCGATATAGAGAAAGGCAATATGAGTGTTGAAGATAAACTGCGTCAGAAAGAATTATTATTGAATGATTATTCTCAAAAAGCTGATCGCATACATACTGTACAACAATTATTAAAAGCTTACACTTTGTTTGATAAAGATGTGGAGTATGTAGTTATGGATGGTGCTATAAAAATTGTTGACGAACAAACGGGTCGTATCCTTGATGGCCGCCGCTACAGTGATGGATTACACCAGGCCATTGAAGCAAAAGAAAATGTAAAGATTGAAGCGGCCACTCAAACGTATGCTACCGTTACCTTGCAAAATTATTTCCGCATGTATCATAAACTTGCGGGTATGACAGGTACTGCAGAAACAGAAGCAAAAGAACTTTGGGATATTTATAAATTGGATGTGGTTACCGTTCCAACAAATATTCCGATGATTCGTAAAGATCATCAGGATCTTGTTTATAAAACCAAACGTGAAAAATACAAAGCACTCATTGATGAAATAGAAGCGTTGAGTAAAGCTGGCAGGCCGATACTGGTTGGTACCACATCTGTTGAAGTAAGTGAGCTGCTTGGTAAAATGTTATCCGTTAAAAAAATTCCGCATAATGTATTAAATGCAAAACAACATGCCCGGGAAGCCCAGATAGTTGCAGAAGCTGGTTTGGCTGGTGCCGTTACCATTGCTACAAATATGGCAGGTCGTGGTACAGATATTAAACTGGGGCCAGGTGTAAAAGATGCCGGTGGTTTGGCTATTGTAGGTACAGAGCGGCATGAATCGAGAAGAGTAGATCGTCAGTTGCGTGGTCGTGCAGGCCGACAGGGTGACCCCGGTTCATCTCAGTTCTATGTTTCATTAGAAGACGATCTGATGCGGATGTTTGGTAGTGAACGTATAGCGGGGTTGATGGATAAGATGGGTTATAAAGAAGGTGAAGTGATACAGCATAGCATGATCAGCAATAGCATACAACGTGCACAAAAGAAAGTTGAAGAAAATAATTTTGGTATCCGGAAAAGATTACTGGATTATGATGATGTAATGAATGCGCAACGGAATGGCGTGTATGGTAAACGTCAACATGCTTTGTTTGGTGATCGTCTTGCTTTGGATATTGATACTTCCTTCTCTGTAGTTGCAGAAAACGTTGTTGCCGGTTTTAAAGAACAGGAAGATTATGAAGGTTTCAAATTAGCATGTATTGTAAACTTTGGCATCGATACAAAAATTGAGAAAGATGAATTTCTAAAAGCAGATATAAATTCGCTTACCGATAAAGTGTATGATGAGGCAACCGGAAATTATCAACGTAAAAAAGCGGAGTTAAGCAAACAGGCAATTCCTGTTTTTAAAAATATCAGGCTTACACAGGGAAGCCATATCGAAAATGTAGTTGTTCCTTTTACGGATGGAACAAAAGGATTTAATGTATTAACGAATCTTGACAAAACGTTGAAATCGGATGGTGCTGAATTAAGCTCTTCACTGGAAAAAACAATTTCATTATCTGTAATAGATGATGCATGGAAAGAACACCTGCGTGCCATGGATGATTTGAAACAAAGTGTGCAAACAGCTTATCTTGAACAAAAAGATCCGTTGGTGATTTATAAAGTAGAAGCCTACCAGCTTTTCAGAAATATGACAGGCGATGTAAATAAAGATATTGTATCGTTTCTCTGTCATGCTACTCTCCCGATTCAGCAGGAAGATGCAAAACTGAAAGAAGGCCATCAGCAAAAAACAGATTACAGTAAAATGCGGGCAAATAAAGAACAGGTGGATCAGGCAGGAGAAGATTATGCAGCGAATGAAAAAGATAAATTAGTTCCGGTAACTGTTGGCCCTAAGATTGGAAGAAACGATCCCTGCCCCTGCGGAAGTGGTAAAAAGTATAAGCATTGTCATGGAAAGGATGCCTAGTCTGATGGCTTGCCCATTGAAGTTTTAACGAAGATGGGGAATTAGGAATTAGGAGTTTGGCTTTAGAAATTTGAGACTTCTCATTTTTGCTATATAAATATTTTGAGCATTCACATAGGTGGATGCTTTTTTTATTTGTTTTAAAAAAGGTTCAATTATCTTTATCTGGAATCTTTCAGTCAAAACCAACAAAACTGCATGTATCATAAAGTAAAAAAGGATATCCATATTCTGTTGCACCCCGAACTGGGAGATAGCAAGTGGGATAAATTTGTTAACGGGTTTATCATTACACTGATTATTCTGAATCTTCTTGCAATAATGGTGGAAACAGTTCATCCGTATTATGAAAACAACAAAGTATTTTTTGACACATTCGATTTAATTTCTGTAATAATTTTTACAATTGAATATGTATTGAGAGTATGGAGTTGCACCCATGATGCCAAATACAAAGGCTCTATTAAAGGGCGGTTAAAATATATGCTTACCCCAGGCGCATTGATTGATTTAATTTCATTTGCCCCCTGGTACCTGCATCGCATGTTAGGTTTCGATTTACGGGTACTGCGGATTCTTCGTTTACTTCGTTTCTTTCGCTTGTTCAGGCTCACAGCTTATACCAGATCAGCACAACTTATATTCAATGTGTTCAGAAGTAGGATCAGAGAATTGTTGCTAAGTTTTTTATTGACTATTTTTCTTATCATCATCGCCTCATGTGTTGTTTATTTTGCGGAACATAATGTAGAAGAAACGAAATTCACAAGTATTCCAGCAACAATCTGGTGGGCTGTTGTTACTTTAACTACCACCGGCTATGGTGAAATGATCCCTGTTACAACAATTGGGAAAGTCTTATCAGGTATAATCATGCTAACCGGTGTCGCCTTTTTTGCTTTACCTGCCGGTATAATCACAGCTGGGTTTCTTGATGAAATGCGTGCAATAAGAAAAGGCAAAGCCTACAAGTGTCCGCATTGTGGTGGAGATATTACTGATCATGTACATAAACATCATTTGGATGATGAGCATTGATTTATTTTGAAATAAAATACTGAACTGCCAGTTCATAGCCCTTTAACCCTAACCCAAAAATACTACCAGCTGCTTTGCCACTTATATGAGATAGTTTACGAAAATCTTCACGGGCATGTACATTGGAGATATGTACTTCCACAACAGGAGTTTTAATAGCAGCAACCGCATCACCAATAGCTACAGATGTATGCGTATAACCTCCGGGATTAAAAATTATCCCATCAAATTCATAACCTAACCGCTGCAGTTCATTAATCAATTCGCCTTCGACATTACTTTGAAAATAACTCCACTCAATTAACGGGTATTTTCTTTTTAGTTCTATCAAATATTTCTCAAAAGACATATTGCCATAAATATCCGTTTCTCTTTTACCCAGCAAGTTCAGGTTTGGCCCGTTGATGATTGCTATTTTCATAGAACGAATGTAGTCAATTATAAAAAATACTCCCAATAGAGTATTTAAATTCCAATTGACCTATATTTATTTTACTAAAAAAGACACCATGACATTTTTGGAAGCACTTTACGGCAGCCAGTACTACGAAATACAACAGAAAGGGGGTGATGGAAATAAAGGGAGGCTGGGCGGGAATGTATTTCTTACTGCATTAATCATTCTTCTCTTATTCGGTGTAGTAATGGTCTGCGTATATTTTGTTCCTGGCTTTGAAGAAACTATTACTAAAAAGATCCGCTCCGTTTTTGGATATAGCCGGGGAAGTTGGATTGGGAAAATTCTAGCAATACCTCTATTTGCCGTCATCTATTTTATCATTCTTAAAACTGTTGGCAGTGCTGAAAATTTCCAAAGGCATGTACAGAACTTTCTGCAACAACCCGACGAGATTAAAAAGAAAGCTAATTTAAAAGTGCTGATCCCATTTTTTATTTTACTGGTAATAGTTTTTGGGTTGGCGATGTCAAAACTTTTTTAATCAATTCTTTTTTATCATCCCGATAAATTCATCAAACAAATACCTTGAGTCATGCGGACCCGGTGTACTTTCCGGATGATGTTGTACAGAAAAAACAGGTTTTCCTTTTACCCGGATTCCTTCTATGGATTGATCATTGAGGTTGATATGAGTTACTTCTATCTGTGCTGCTTTTTTTACTGAATCAGGATTTACACCAAACCCATGATTCTGTGTTGTGATTTCACTTTTCCCGGTAATTAAATTTTTTACCGGATGATTTAATCCACGATGACCATGATGCAGTTTATAAGTTGATACGCCATTTGCCAGTGCAAGCAACTGATGCCCCAAACAAATTCCGAATGTTGGTATGTTTTCTTTCATCACATCTTTTACCGTTTCTATTGCATAATCCATTGCTGCAGGGTCACCCGGGCCGTTTGAAATAAAATATCCATTGGGATTAAATTCTTTTAATTCGGCAATTTTTGTTTTAGCTGGAAAAACTTTTATGTATGCGCCTCGTTCTACCATGCATTGTAAAATATGCTGTTTTACTCCATAATCCAGAACTGCGATTCTTACTGCCGATGTAGAGTCACCCATTTCATAAGTTTCTTTAGTACTCACTTGTGAGGCTAGTTCCAATCCATCCATACTTGGAACTTTCTTTAACTCGGCTTTCAGTTTTTCAATATCTGATATTGCAGAAGAAATAATACAATTCATTGCCCCTTTCGTTCTTATATGCGACACTAAAGCTCTTGTATCCACACCTTCAATACAAACAATTTTATTTGCTTTTAAATATTCATCTAATGATCCATTCGCCTGCTTCCGTGAATAAGTATCTTCCAGATTGCGACCAATCAAGCCACGAATTTTAACAGAAGAAGATTCTACGTCTTCGTCCTTCACACCATAGTTTCCCACATGTACCGTGTTCATAATAAGAATCTGACCAAAATAACTTGGGTCGGTAAATACTTCCTGGTAACCGGTCATTCCGGTATTAAAACAAATTTCACCGGTAGCGGTTCCTGTAAAACCGAATGCTTTACCATGAGCTATCGTTCCATCTGCAAGGAGTAATACGGCGGGGAGTTGATTTTCTGACATTCGTTATAAAAGTTTTGCAAAGAAAGCAAATGAATAATAATTTTACCCGATTAGTTTTTCACAAAAAGAAAAAAGGCAAAACCGTAAACCGATTTTGCCTTTTATAATTAACTAATTTGTTCAAATTATTCAGGTGTTTTCGTTTCTTCAGTTGCAACTGCCACATCTGCATCCGATTTCTTAGCACGGCTTCTTCTTGTTTTCTTAGCTGTATCTGTTGCTTCGCCTTTACCCTTACCGTAAATTTCATTGAAGTCAACCAATTCGATCATTGCCGTTTCTGCATTGTCGCCAACTCTTGCACCTAATTTAATGATACGGGTGTATCCACCCGGGCGACCGGCAATTTTTGTTGCAATTGTGCTGAACAATTCAGTGATCGCATCTTTATCTCCAAGATAACTAAATACCACACGGCGCTGATGCGTTGTATTTTCTTTACTTTTTGTAATCAGTGGCTCTATATATACACGCAACGCTTTTGCTTTTGCAACGGTTGTTACAATTCTTTTGTGTGTAATCAATGCAATAGCAAGATTGCTTAACAAAGCTTCTCTGTGAGCTTTAGTTCTGCTTAAATTTTTAATTTTGTCTCCGTGACGCATGACGTTTAGTTTTAATTCAGCTGCACCGTGTCAGGAATTGCAGCCTACTTGTTATAAATTTAATATTGAATATTTAAGATTTTAAATTAAAAGAATTCACACAATCTTCAATCTAAAATCTGAAATCTAAAATCCTCAGAAATCTTCTTTATCAACACCCAACTTCGCTAAATCCATTCCAAATCCCAATCCTCTTTCAATTAATACCTGCTCAATCTCAGCCAACGATTTTTGACCGAAGTTGCGGAACTTCATCAGGTCTTCCTGCTCATACTGAACCAACTCACTCAGTGAATTGATTTTTGCCGCTTTCAGACAATTGAAGGCACGTACAGACAGATCGAGATCTTCCAATGGAGTTTTCAACACTTTACGTAATTGTAAAGTTTGTTCATCCACCAGGTCTTCTTTCTTCTCTTCTTTATTATCGAATGTGATATTCTCATCTGTGATGATCATCAGGTGCTGAATTAAAATACGGCTTGCCTGTTTTACGGCTTCTTCCGGATGAATAGTACCATCGGTAGTAACTTCCATGATCAATTTTTCAAAATCGGTACGCTGCTCCACACGGGTATTCTCAATTGTATATTTTACATTCTTTATCGGAGTGTAAATTGAATCAATTGGAATATAACCCATCACAGCTTCCTTCGGTTTGTTATCTTCTGCAGGAACATAACCACGTCCTTTACCAATGGTTAATTCAATATCCATTTTAGCTGAAGAATCCAATGTGCAAATAAGCAGCTCCGGATTCATAATCTGAAAGCTTGGTGTGTTTTCACCAATCATACCAGCTGTAAATTCGGTTTTGTTTCTTATTGACAAAATGATTCTCTCATTTGCCACATCATGATCAACAATTTTTTTAAACCGTACTTGTTTCAGGTTTAAAAAAACTTCTACCACATCTTCGCTTACTCCTTTCATAGTTGCAAACTCATGATCCACGCCATCAATTTTAACACCCACAATTGCATAACCTTCTAATGAACTAAGTAACACACGACGTAAAGCATTACCTATCGTAACTGCAAAACCGGGTTCCAAAGGACGAAACTCAAACTGAGCTTCGAAATCATTTGCCTTTTGTAAGATGATCTTATCAGGCTTCTGGAAATTTAATATTGCCATATTAATTTGAAATTTAAAATTTGAAATTTAAAATTGTAATTCTGTCTTGTTTTATTTACTATATAACTCGACAATCAACTGCTCTTTAATATTCTCCGGAACATTCTCTCTTTCAGGATATGTAAGAAACGTTCCTTTAAGATCCGTTTCGTTCCAGTCAATCCAGCCGAATTTTGGATTTTTTCCTTTTATCACACTTGTAACTGCCACATTTCCTTTGCTTTTTTCTTTTAAAGTAATTACATCACCTGCTTTCATCTGGTAAGAAGGAATATTCATTACTTCACCATTTACTTCAATGTGTTTGTGACTTACTAACTGGCGTGCAGCCGGGCGGGATGGTGCAATACCCATTCTGAAAATGATATTGTCCAATCTTGCTTCAAGCAATTTAATCAGGTTTTCACCTGTTACACCTTTACGGCGTGCTGCTTCTTCAAATGTTTTGCGGAATTGTTTTTCCAACACACCATACGTGTATTTGGCTTTTTGTTTTTCACGAAGTTGCAGAGCGTATTCACCTAAAGTCTTACGCTTTTTGGTGCCACCATGCTGACCGGGAGGGTTGCTGTTTTTATCCAGCCATTTACCATTACCTAAAATAGGCTCACCGAATCTACGGGAGATTTTGGTCTTAGGACCAGTGTAACGTGCCATTGTTTTTTTTCATTTAAGCTTTTTTAGAATGCGGTACGACGATCGGTAAAAAGCTTTAAAAAAATTAATCGTGTACCCTTTTAATAAATGAAACCAATTTGGCTCAACTATGTTTGAATGAAGCTTCAGGCTTTTAGCTGCAAGTTTTGAGCTTGTAACATAAAGCTTGATGCTTCTCTTTATACTCTTCTTTTCTTTGGAGGACGGCAACCATTATGTGGCATTGGTGTGATGTCTTTAATCATCACTACTTCGATACCAGATTGAGATATTGCACGAATTGCGCCTTCACGACCAGAACCTGGTCCTTTCACATACACATCCACTCTTTTTACTCCAGCATCCAATGCTTTTTTTGCTGCATCGGCACTTGCCATCTGGGCAGCATAAGGAGTATTCTTTTTTGAACCTTTAAAACCCATCTTACCTGCACTGCTCCAGCTTATGACCTGACCGGTTTTGTTTGTAAGACTGATAATAATGTTGTTGAAACTTGCAGTAATATGAGCATCGCCATATGAATCAATTTTTACAACTCTTTTCTTTGCCGCTGCTTTTGCGCTTTCCGGCTTTTGTACTTGTGCTTTTGCCATAATTTTTGTTCTGAGGTAATCTTTTGTTTTTTAAAATATCCCTGACGATTCTGTCAGGACTGAATCAACCCTCCTGCTGACTTATGAAGCGATCCGGTGTTGATTCAAATAATATAAGTCTTTACATCGCTGCCGCCCAGAATAACCAATTTGTCATCCTGAGCATAGCGAAGGATTATTTCTTCGGTGCCTTCTTCTTGCCGGCAACTGTTTTACGTTTACCCTTTCTTGTACGGCTATTGGTTTTTGTTCTTTGTCCACGTAGCGGTAACCCTTTACGATGACGAAGACCACGATAACATGCAATATCAAGCAAACGCTTAATGCTCATTTGAACTTCGCTACGCAATGTACCTTCCACTTTCAGTTCGTCTGTAATGGTAGTGCGGATAGCATTTAATTCATCATCATTCCAGTCATTCACTTTCTTATTACGATCAATGCTATTCTTGTCAAGAATATATTTAGCGGTAGAGGGACCGATACCATATATATAGGTTAATCCTATTTCGCCTCTTTTTTGTTTTGGTAAATCAACACCGGCAATACGAGCCATATTTGTTTTGTTTTAAATTCCAAGAACCAAATCACAAAATCCAACTTGCTTCTTGTATCTTGATTTTTGTTTTTTTAATTAATTAACCCTGACGCTGCTTAAAGCGTGGATTTTTTTTGTTAATTACATACAAGATGCCTTTGCGGCGAACAATCTTGCAATCAACACTGCGCTTTTTAATAGATGCTCTAACTTTCATAATTTGTTTTTTTGCAGGGGTGAACCCTGCTGCTACTTATACCTAAAAATTATTCTTCCCCTTGTCAAATCATACGGGCTCATCTCTACCCCTACTTTATCTCCCGGTAGAATGCGGATATAATGCATCCTCATTTTTCCCGAGATGGTTGCCAATATTTCATGTCCGTTTTCCAGCTTCACTTTAAACATAGCGTTTGAAAGTGCTTCTGTTATAACTCCATCCTGTTTAATTAAAGCCTGTTTGGACATATTGTTTTTGGGAGCGCAAAGATATAGGGATGAGATTGAAAAAATGAAAAACCTCCTGACTATTTTTCAGGAGGTTAGAAAATATCTTCACATCTTATGCCCATATGGCCAAAACTTTGGCGGTCAGGGCATCTCCAGGTGAATTTTGGTCATATTCAGATGCAGATTTTGCAACTGATGGACACCAATTGGCACACCAAAGTGGCGGCGATCTTCCCGGTACCACATTTCAATGTTGGAGAAATCACCTTTACGAGGAGTAACTAAACGAAAAGAATCTTTTTTGTACTTAACTCCATTATCTGATTCTTCTTTTGTAAAACCAAATTTCAGAAGTTGATTTTCATCAAGCGGAAGGGAATTCATTTCTTCCGGAGTGTACCAAAATTCCTGAACACCATTATTTACTAAAGCCTGATTTTCTTCGTGACTGATACTTACAACAGAACCTTGACGGATAACTCCATCATCGTTTACCATAATTACATCACCTGATTTTAATTCATTAATTTTTAGCATAGCAATTTTTATTTGAATCATCTAATATAAAGAAGATTTGAAAACTGAAAAAGGATTTTAATCAACTTCTTTTCCGGTAACTGAAAATCGCCCAGGTATTAAAGGCAACAGCAAAGCCTCCCATAGCAAGCAATTGATATTTTATATCGGCAAGATTGCTGCCTTTTAATACCACCATCCTCATCACTTCTATAAAATAAGAAACCGGGTTGAAACGGGTAATCCATTTTGCCCATTCCGGCATGCTGTCAATGGATGTATAAAGCCCGCCAAGAAGAATAAAAATCATCATCAGGAAAAAAGACAGCAACATAGCTTGTTGCTGATTGGCCGAATAAGTAGAAACAAGCAAACCTAATCCTAAAACTGCAAGCAGGTAAACTGCTGCAAATACATAAATAGTCAAAAAACTTCCTGCCGGAATAATTCCGTAAGCTAACCTGGCGATAGTTAATCCTATTGTCAAAACAACTAATCCCATTACCCAGAATGGAATGAGTTTGCCAAGTATAAAATGATATTTTTTTATGGGTGTTACATTGATTTGCTCTATGGTACCAATTTCTTTTTCTTTTACAATATTGATGGCGGTAAGATTGGTACCTACCATCGTTAATAAAATAACAAGAATGCCCGGCACCATAAAATATTTATAGTTCATCAGCGGATTGAACCAATTGGATGATGCCACTTCTATCTGCGTTTCAGGACTGAATTTTGGTAACTGTATCCACTCCATTCTTACTGTTCGGTTGTAATTCTGTATGATGGTTCGCAGGTAAGCACCTCCCAGGTTTGCTTTTACTCCGTTAATTGCATTAATGGCTATAAAAAGTTTTGCTTCGTCTTCTTTCACCAAATCTTTTTCAAAATGTGGAGGTATCTGTAAAATCAAATCAGCATTATCCTTTTCGATTTTATCCAGTGAATGCTCGTAGGAAGAAGTATAATCAGTCAAAATAAAATAACCCGATGAAGTAATCTTATTAATAAGCTGGCGTGAATATTCTGAATGGTCATTATCCACTACTGCCAACTGAATATTTTTAACTTCATAGTCTGCAGCCCACGGCAAAATGAGAAGTTGTATTACAGGCATAATGAGGATTATCCTCAAAATAGACGGGTCCCTGAATATCTGGCGGAATTCTTTTCGCAATAAAAATTTTAAGGTTCTCATATGCACTGTGCTATTTATAGTTTC
>JANLSA010000426.1:0-1768 GCA_031362085.1 Bacteroidota bacterium
CATTGTTGTGCAAATCTACCTATAGAAAACCCTAGTCATCTGCATACTTTTTATTCTAAAGGAAAACATATGAAAGAATGTTGTAGCGGTACTTTTGTTATTGATTTGGATAAAGAAATCACTTTGTTTCCTAATGCTGAAGCTCACAATGAATTTATTAGTACATCAGCCAATACAGCATTATGTAGGCAAAATTAACCCTCCCCCATCTGGCTCAAGTTTGCTTTTTTTCCAATCTGGCGCAAGTTTGTTTTGGCCCAATCTGGCCCCCTCTGGAGCAAGTTTGTTTTTGCCGCTGTTGATGTTTCGAAAAAAGGAACACACCTTTGTTGTGTGTTGTGAGATGGCCTTGCAGCCCGGCAGAAAACCAACAAAGAGAACTTTAGGAAACCCCTGCTTAACGAACAGAAGAAATCCCAAAGGACTGAAGCAATTGCAGGATTTTTTTTATTGATTATACAGCGCTGTTACACTTTTTACTTTTTCTTCCCTGCCGAGTCTTCCAATTTTATAGTTTAGTAGCCGCTGTCGCACAGCCGGGCTTTTTTTTCGTTGCATATCTTTGTATTACTTTATATTGAAAATAATTAAATTTTGGTCATAATAATTAAAACAAGATAAATATTTATATAAAAATGAATTATTATAAACCACTTAAAGAACAATTGGCTGGCTTTTATCAATTCGGTTCCGAATATTATGTTATCGAAGACGAAAATGACTATAGAGCTGAACTCACAGCCATCCATGAAAGAACTCACGCAAACCTTGGAGTTGCTACCAGTTTCGGAATTTTTCAGCAAATATTATTTCGAATTAACTCCGAATTAAAAGATAGTCATGAGAAATATTTTGCAAATATGTTTTTTGAATTTTCACTAAATAATGTTATTAATTGTCATGAGTCAGCAGCAACATTCCATGAATTTTCCTGTGCAAAACATGATAAATTTAGCGGCATAGAATTAATGGAATTGGAGCTTCCAGTTGAATACAAAAAATGGAAACAAATCTATTCAGATCTTTTTAATAATTGTACTGAATTTGAACCATATGCTCAAGGAGTTTTAGGATATCATATATCTAGGAAATGTATGGATACAAATATATTAAAGGATATTAAACATTTTCAAACCTTAGAAGCAGGAGAAGAATATTTTCGCAGCAATTTGAATTCCCCTGACAGGCGTCAGGAAATAGTTTGCAATTGTCTCAGTCAAAAAAAAGAATTGGGTAAAACATTCAAAAAGTTTCTTGAATATTACAAAGAAATAAAGGAAGAACTACACTCTAATTATAAGAATCCAGACATTGGAAGCAGACAAACAACTTATAGGTTTCAATCCAAAATGACTAGAATTATTGATAAAATTCTTATAGTCGAATTTCGAACTGCAGGCCTGCCAATATATGATTTCCGCAAAGCTAATTTTATTGATTCTGCTAATACTCTTATCGATTATTGTCGGATAATTCAGATTGGTTATCATTGTTCTTTACAAACCAAGAAGAAACGAAAGCAGTAAATGTTCCGAAAAGTCCTACTCCCACAGTCATCAGAATCACCGCTATAATTCTACCTTCTGTAGTCACAGGGTATTTATCTCCATATCCAACCGTTGTAATTGTCACATACGACCACCAAATTGCATCCTCAGCCGTCTTTATATTGCTATTTGGATCATCTTCTAATTGCAATATTGAGATTGATGAAAAGATTAGTAGAATCACTGCAAGGATTGCAACTGTTGTTAAAGCGCCTTGAGCC